>NZ_DASTAT010000028.1 GCF_035712445.1 Oligoflexus sp.
CGTTTGCTTTTCCTGGCCTGCTCCCAGGCTGCAAAAACATCGGGCTGATAATGAAGAAGAGTGACGACGGCGGCCGGCCCGCGGATAATAATCCCTTCATCATGGTTGAAGGAACCCGCGGCATCGACAGGATCGGACGACATCACCAGCGCGCGTGGTTTCAGGGTCTGGTATTCGTCTGGTGTTTTCTGAAAGAGGCTGTCCACAATCATAACCTTGCTGTGATCGCTTCGGCCCCAGGCCCCTTCCGTCAGCTGCGGCAGGGCGATTTTTTGCGAACCCCGCGTGGCGGCCTCAAGCACGACGAAGCGCGGGTGCTTCAAGGAAAACTGCTGCGCCGCCTGCCTGAGAGGATCCACCTCGCTGCGAAGGGAGGATGGGACGTCCCCATCATGAAGCAGCACGACTTCGACACCGCGCTCCGCGACGGCGGCCAGATCATGCAGGATATCCGCTCCCCAGCTGCCGCCGAGCATCTGCATATCCATGATGATGTTGTGCTCTGCATTCTGAATGAGGCCCTTGACCGCACGGGACCTGGCGCTATCGAGTATGGGGTTTTCCTCGGGAGGCGTCAGAGGCTGATCGAGTTTTTGAAAGACCCGGCTGGCCATATCCGGTGTCAGACGATCGGCCTTGCCGAGCCAATCCTGGTAAATCCTTTGATAGGTCGCCAGCGCGAGAGTCTCGACATCATTGCCCGCACCGGGTCCGAACAGATCCTGGGTGTCGTCGATCCATTCCACATCATTGCAGGGGATCCAGGGCGAAAGATCGCGCTTACGGGCGTCGGCGGGGTTTTCATAAAAAGCATCCGCCGTGCAGCTCGTATCGGCTTTTAAATAATCCTGAAGGGCAATGGGTTCCTGGCAATTGATCGGCAGGGACGCGAGTTCGGCGCTCTGGGGCCGCAGCGTTTTGCAACTCAAAAAACTCAGGCACGTGAGGGTCAGTCCGAGGTAAAGGCTTCGCACGTCTGGCTCCGCATCATCAATCGAGGATGATTCATGATAGAGCGGATCCCTCGTGCGAACAAGGTTTTTGCAAAAACACCCAAAGGCGTTTTAGAAGGACAGGCTCACCGTGAAAGCGAATTCGTCAAGCTCTTCCTTGACCTTTTCATTTGCGGTTTCCACTTCCACATCCTGAAGGCCTTTGCTCAGGAAGACGTTCAAAGCCGCGCCGCTTTCAAAGGGAATGCCAAGGCCGATTTTGAAGCGAAGTCCGCGCAGAGCAAGGTCCGCGGTCTGACCGCCTTCGGTCTCGACGGTGCCTTTCGAGACGATGGAATAGGATGCGCCGGCGACGAAATCCAGGGTTTCCAGCGGGGCTGTGAAACGAATTTCCGGGCCGAACTCGCGATGGCTGCCGGTGGATTTCACATGCAGGGCATCGTTATGGATGTTCCAGTTGGTGCTGGTGAGATACGGGCCCAAAGCCACGGCATCGTTCAGATCAAAAAGATAGGCGAAACCAAACTCAGTTCCCTTCCAATCCACGACATTGACTTCGCCGCGGCGGATACCGACATTCAGATCAAGGGTATTGGCCCAAACAGAGGACGTCATGGTCAGAGCGAAGCAGGCCAGCAGCAACTTAGGCAGCATGAGGAACTCCAGTCAGTGAATACGAAAGGCAGAACCGAGGCAGCTTTTGCAAGCTTGATGCCTCGGCCCGGCGCCCATCATTTCAAGGTCTTGGAGTTTTCGTGCCTGTCCGCTCCGCTGCCAGAGTCAAGGCATCGCGATCACAGTGGTCAGATAATCGGTCAGGATCTTGATCTGTTCCGGCTGCAGTGCCATGTTCTTGGGCATGCTGCCATCCGCTATCATGCTCTGATAAACAGCGGCCTTGGCCTTCATATTGATGAAATCCTCATAACCTGAGTGACAAGGCGCGCAGTAGGTCGCGAGCATGGGCTGGATCGTCTTGGTGAAGACGGGATCCAGAGCCGGATCGGCTTTGATGTCCACACGCAGCGTCAAAGGATTTTGATCGTAAAGGCGTCCGCCGGTGAATTCCAGGGTGCGGCCGACCAGCGCAAAGCTGCGATCATCCTGGGCTTCGAGCATCATGGCGACATGCGAGGGGCTTTCCGGATTCTGGGCTTCCGTCTTCACCTGAAAGGGGCTGATCACCCAGCGCCAGCGGCCCTCGTCGTTTTTCTTGAGGAGCAGGAGATAGTCCTGGGAAAGGAACCAGAAGGATTCCGCACCCTTCATGATCCCTGCGCTGCGAATCGGTACCGGCATCGCACCCATCCTGGGAAAATCAAGAGCGATCACCCGCGCCTTGTCACCATCCAGCACCACGATATTGGCCCGCTTGTCCGTGGCGAGGATCATGCGCTGCGGGCCTGCATAAAGAACCCGAGGGCGCGGCCCAGCCTCCTTCAGAAGATCCGGCGCGATATTGATCATGGTCACCTGCGCGGAATCCTTGATGGCCGCCGTCGAGGGAAAACCAAGACTGCTTTTGCCCAGGAGCCAGAAGTTATTGTCTTCCATCACATAGAGTTGAGCGTCTCCGGGTGGCACCACATCCAGCGAAAGCCTTGTCAGAAGTCCGCCCTGGCTTTCATCCAAAAGCCAGCCTTGTTTGGACTTGCCGAAAAGAAGGATCTTGCCTTCGGCGATCTTATGAACGGCGAAGATATCATCAATCAGTCCCGCCGGAAGACCGCTTTGATCGGCCGCGAAGCCCAAAGTAAGGGGCTGCATGGCATTTTTATCAAAAATCACCGGAGCCTGATTCGGATCAGCCGGTTGAATGATCGCGTCCTCGCTTTCATCCTTCTTCGCGTCCGGCGAGAGCGGCTGCATATAAAGATGCGCCTTGCCCCGCATGGATTCCTCGCCACCACCGCACGCCGTCATAAGCAGAAGAGCACTCCAGAGAGCGCGTCTCTTGATAAAGTCCATTGGTCCCCTCCAATCGCTTGCAGAAAAGCTACTGAACTATCGGCCCTGCCCTTTTCCTGCCTGAACTTTCTTACTTGTCTACCTGTATACATTAACATTATTGATACATTTCAATTACTTATAATTCTTACAATTCGGAAATAGGGTCAGAATCGGCCGGACGCGGCCTCGTAAGAATTGTCATTTTTCTGGTCAGCTTTCGCGCACGAACCTTACGATCAGGAAAATAACGCACAAAAACTTGGAGATTTTTCGTGGTACACCCATTGCACAAGGGCCTCTTAAGAGCACCCTGCTGATGCTGGACCCCGAACGTAGTGAGATGCACCATGAAGTCGATTGGCCTGATTCCCCTGCTCGCGCTGGCTTATATGATGACCCAATGCGGAGGCAGCAAATTCAAAGCTGATTCCGCCACCGTAACGACCTCGTCGCCTTCTTTGGCCTTTGATGAAACTCCCTTGGATATCTCGAAGCTTCCCGTGAATGTGGACACGCGCGACAGCGGTGGCCCGACGACAGGTATTTCCACGCTGGTGGAAAGCCCCTCGGATTTGAGCTGTGAAGCGACCTCGGACAAGACCATTCGCGTATCGCCGAATGAGGGCGCGGATATCAAGGTGAAGGATGATGCGCGCGTCGTGATGAATGTGAAAGGCCGCTTCTGCCCAACCGTTTCGGATAACCTGACCGTACTCTTCATCATCGACTATTCGGGCTCCATGGGCCCGAATACGCCTGACCAGAGCAATATGAGCTTCCAGGCCGCAGCCGGCAACGATCCCCGCATCATGGTCGGCGCTCAGAAAAGCTGCGGACGCCTGCAGGCGGTGGAAGCCATCCTGGCGAAATTCAAAGCCGGTGATAAGGTGAACGTCGGAACCGTGACCTTTGCCGGTGATATCGTGGGATCGCATACGACCGCGCCCGTCGATGCTCAGACTTTCAAGGACACGCGTCTGGCTGAAGCGAGCAAGCTCAGTAACTTCTGCAGCTACGTCGCGCCCGACGCCAGCTTTGCCAATCAGGAAATGGCCGTGCCCAACGCCAACGTCGGCGGGGCCACCAACTATGCGGCGGCTTTCAATCGCGCCTATGATTTCCTGAGAAACGTGAAAGGCCGCAAGGCTGTTTACTTCATCACCGATGGTCGCCCCACAGCCGGCGGCAATGATCCCGTGGCCGCAGGCAAGAACGCGGCTGCGAAGCTGAAGACGATTGAAAACCTCTATTTCAACGCCTTTTTCCTGCAGAATAAGCAGTCCGGTTTGCAGGAAGACAAGGTCGGCTTTGATAACCTCGTCCAGACCATCGGCGCCCCTGAGCGCGTCGTGCGCGTGGATTCTGCCGCGCAGCTGGCTGTGGAAGTCGGTAAAGAGCAGATCGCCAGCTTTGACCCGACCCAGATAAAAGGCTCTTTGACCATTGAACCCTATGAGCCTGAAGCGGATCTGAAAGTTCTGAGCTTCAACCAGGATCCCGCCAATCCCAAAGCCTGGGTTTTTGAGACCCAGACTTTTGTCCTGCTCGGAAAAGGTGATGATGTGTACACCCATCTGGTCAAGGTCTCGGCCAAGGCCAAGGATGGAACGGTTCACACCAGCGTCGTAAAAATTCTTTATCAGCGGAAGTTGTAAAGAGTGAACTGAGCCAGTAGACTGGGGCCTTTGGGCCCCTTTTTTTTGTCAGCAAGGAATATCCGATGAAAGCATTCGTTCTGCTCGCGACGCTCATGCTCCCCTCCAGCTTTGTTCACGCCGCGGAAAGTTATGGCAAACTCACTCTGGCCCCTACGGCGGCAAAACCTTTGAAGACCGTGCTTTCGGAGTATAAGGACGGCAGCGCCGCGCCGGTCCTGGTGCAGGGCACCGTGAAGAAAGTCTGTGAGAAGGAAGGCTGCTGGATGGTGCTGGAAGATCAGGGCGAAAGCGTTCGCGTCTTCTTCAAGGATCATAGTTTCTTCGTCACGCAAAAAATCAAAGACAAGGCGGCTCTGGCGGAAGGCATTCTGCATAAGAAAACGCGCACCGTCGCGCAGCAGAAACATCTGCTCGAAGACGCTGGCGAGTCGGCCAAAACCATAGCCGCAGTGAAAGAGGACAAGGTCTTCTTCGAACTGGAGGCGACCGGCATTAAAGCTTTGTGAAAATCCAGCGGCTCCCTTGACAAAGTTCGAAGACGACTCAAGTTTATCGAAGAACAGAGGCAGGAAGGAGCCAACTATGGACTTCAATCGTTTCACGGAGCGGACCCAGCAAGCCATTAAAGAGGCTCAGAATTTTGCGGTGACGTCAGGCCACAGCGCAGTTGACGCAGAGCATGTTCTGAAGGCCCTTTTGGCCCAGGAAAATGGTATTATTCCCAAGCTTATCACGAAATTGGATATCCCCCTGGATCGGCTGACAAAAATGGTCGACCAGGAGATTCAAAAGAAACCCCGCGTGTCCGGTTCCGGTTTTGATCCGGAAAAAATATTTCTTGCGCAAAACCTGTCCGCCCTGCTGGCCAAGGCGGAACAGACGGCGAAAAAACTGAAGGATGATTACGTCTCGGTAGAGCATGTCTTCCTTGAAATCATTCGGACCGGCACGCAGACCGCGGCCGGCCGTGTGCTCAAGGAATTCAATCTGACCGAAGACCGCTTTCTGCAGGCCCTGACCGATCTGCGCGGCAATCAGCGGGTGACCAGTTCCAATCCCGAAGCCACCTACGATGCGCTCAACCAGTACGGGATTGACCTCGTCGCGTCTGCGCGTATCGGCAAGCTCGATCCGGTCATCGGTCGTGATCAGGAAATTGCGCGCGTCGTGCGCATCCTGAGTCGCAAAACGAAGAACAACCCCGTGCTCATCGGCGAACCCGGCGTGGGTAAAACAGCGATAGCGGAAGGACTCGCGCAGAGGATCGTGCGCGGTGATGTGCCGGAAGGTTTGAAAGATCGCAGCATCTTCTCGCTCGATATGGGGGCCCTGATCGCAGGCGCCAAGTATCGCGGGGAATTCGAAGAGCGATTGAAGGCCGTCCTGAATGAAGTGAAGAGCAGCGAAGGCCGCATCATCCTCTTCATCGACGAGATCCACACCATCGTCGGCGCCGGCAAGGCCGAAGGCTCGATGGATGCGGGCAATATGCTGAAACCCATGCTCGCCCGTGGGGAACTGCACTGTATCGGTGCGACGACCCTGGATGAGTATCGCAAATATATCGAAGCCGATGCCGCCCTCGAACGCCGATTCCAGCCCGTGATGGTGGATCAGCCTTCGGTCGAGGATACGATTTCGATCCTGCGTGGCTTGAAGGAACGCTTTGAGCTCTATCACGGCATTCGCATCCAGGATAACGCCCTGGTCGCCGCCGCCACGCTTTCCGACCGCTATATCACCGATCGGTTTTTGCCGGACAAGGCCATCGACCTGATCGACGAATGCGGCGCCATGATCCGTACCGAGATCGACAGCGTGCCCGAGGAACTGGATAAGAAACGCCGGAACCTCATGCGTCTTGAGATCGAGGAAGCGGCTCTGAAAAAAGAAAAAGACGCCGGCAGTAAAAAACGCCTCGAAGCTCTGCAGATGGAACTGCAGGATCTGCGCAAGGAAACCAAACTGCTGGAAGATCAGTACGAAAATGAGAAGAGCCAGATCCGCCGCGTCCAGGATATCCGCAAGGAATTGGAAACGCTGAGCATCCAGCTGCAGCAGGCGGAACGGAACTACGATCTTGATAAAGCGGCTCAGCTGCGTCACGGCCTGATTCCCGAAACGGAACGTCGTCTGAAGGCAGCCGAGGAGGAAGCCCGCGGCAAGCGCAGCACGACCCTTCTTCGGGAAGAGGTTTCAGAAGCCGAGGTCGCGCAGGTGATCAGTCGCTGGACGGGAATCCCCGTGGAAAAACTGGTCGAAGGCGAGCGTGAAAAACTTCTGCACCTGGATGAGGCTTTGCATAAGCGCGTCGTCGGTCAGGAGGAAGCCGTCCAGGCCGTCGCCGATGCGATCATCCGGGCCCGTGCCCAGATCAAGGATCCCAGGCGTCCGATCGGTTCGTTCATCTTCCTCGGCCCGACCGGGGTGGGTAAAACCGAGCTGGCGAAGACTTTGACCGAACAGATGTTTGATACGGCCGAGAATCTGATTCGAATTGATATGTCCGAATACATGGAAAAACATGCGGTTTCACGTCTGATCGGGGCGCCCCCGGGATACGTGGGCTACGATCAGGGCGGTCAGCTGACCGAAGCCGTGCGGCGCAAACCCTATTCGGTCGTGCTCTTTGATGAGATCGAGAAAGCGCACCCGGAGGTGTTCAATATCCTTCTGCAGCTGCTTGATGATGGTCATCTGACCGATAATCAAGGGCGCAAGGTGAACTTTAAAAATACGATCATCATCATGACGAGCAACATCGGTTCGCAGGCTCTGATCGAAGGCATCCAATCGGATGGTCATCTGAAAGAGTCGGCGGTGCAGAGAGTGCATCAGGATCTGAAGGCCGCATTCCGGCCTGAGTTCCTGAACCGGGTGGATGACATCGTCCTTTTCAAACCGCTGCAGCTGCAGCAGGTGACGAAGATCGTCGCGATCCTGGTCGGCGAACTGCAAAAGCGTCTTGAAGAACAGGGCATCCGTCTGGATCTGACCCAGGAGGCCAGCGAGTTCATCGCGAAGTCCGCGTATGACCCCATCTACGGGGCACGGCCTCTGAAGCGTTACATCCAGAAGGAAGTGGAAAACAAGGTGGCCCGGCAGATCATCGGCGGTCAGATCAAAACCGGCGATGTGCTCAAGATCCAGCTGAAAGATGGTCATCTGGCCTTCGAAACCGCTGGTTGAACGATTGAAGCGAATGCGCTCCTGAGCCCCCGGACTTCGGTTCGGGGGCTTTTTTTTGCCCGCCCTAAAGGCTATGATAGCCTTTTGTTTGGAAGGAGCCACCCCCATGAATCAGAAAGTCTTTCACCTGGGCCTCGACCGGAGCCAGCTGCAGAATATCGACATCGCTTTTTTACCTGGTGACCCGGGCCGCGTTCCGAAGATCGCCGGATACCTGGAGAATGCCAAGGATTTGGCCTATCACCGCGAGTATCGTTCGATGCGCGGGCAGTGGAAGGGCCAGGAAGTTCTGGTCTGCTCCACAGGAATTGGCGGGCCATCCACGGCGATTTGCGTGGAAGAACTGGCCATGCTCGGCATCAAGCGTTTTGTGCGTATCGGCACGACCGGAGCGCTGCAGGATCCGATCAATCCGGGGGATGTGATCATTCCCACCGGCGCAGTAAGGCTTGATGGCGCATCGAGACACCTTGCGCCTTTGGCCTATCCTGCGGTGGCCGATTTTCGTTTGGTGCAGAAACTGGTCGCGGGCGTGGAACGGAATCAGTTTCCTTATCACCTGGGAATTTGTGCTTCGAGCGATACCTTTTATCAGGGGCAAAATCGCCACGATTCCTTCAAAAAGGGCTGGGTTCCCCGGGAAATCGCCAACCAGCTGCAAGAAATGAAGGAGCTGAACGTCCTGTCGTTTGAAATGGAGGTCGCGACTCTCTTGACTCAATGCGCCACCTTTGGTTTGAGTGCCGCCGCTGTTTTGGGCGTTTTGGTCAATCGCAATCGGGCTGAGTTTCCCGACGCCGCCCAGCATGCGCAAATTGAAGACCGCGTGATTCGCGCCGCTCTCAGCTGTCTAGGTTGAACAGAGGAAAACACCATGAGCCTTTCGATCCAGAATCTGTCCAAGACCTATCCGAACGGCGTTCATGCGCTGCAGGGCATCCATCTGAATATCCCGACCGGCATGTTCGGTCTGCTCGGACCGAATGGAGCGGGCAAATCCTCGCTCATGCGAACGATCGCCACGCTGCAGGACCCGGATTCGGGATCCATCGAGTTTCATGGCCTGAATGTTTTGCATGACAAAACCGCGCTGCGGCGTCAGCTCGGGTATCTGCCCCAGGAATTCGATGTCTATCCGAAGACCTCGGCGGTCGACCTTCTGGATTATATCGCGCAGCTGAAGGGCATTGCCGATCGCAAGGAACGCAAAAACCTTGTGGAAAGGCTCCTGACCGTAACGAACCTGCATGCGGTGCGAAAAAAAGCGGTGGCGACCTATTCGGGTGGGATGAAGCAGCGCTTTGGGATTGCGCAGGCCTTGATTGGCGATCCGAAGCTGATCATCGTGGATGAACCCACGGCCGGCCTCGACCCCGAGGAACGCGTGCGCTTTCACAATCTTCTGGCCGAAATCAGCAGCGACGTGACCGTGATACTCTCGACGCATATCGTGAGTGATGTCAGTGACCTTTGCCAGAACTTTGCCATTATCAATCAAGGTCGAGTGCTGGCGCAGATGACGCCGCGGGAGGCCTTGAAGACTCTGCAGGGGAAAATCTGGGAGAAGCGGGTGCCGCGCGGCCAGTCCCAGGAGTCACCGGCCGGATTGGTGTCCATGCATCTTTCGATGGGCGATCAGGTGATGCGGCTTCATGGTCAGGAAGCGCCTCTCGCCGGAGCGCGCGCGATTGAGCCGACCCTTGAGGATTTCTACTTCGTGACGATCAAGGGGCTGACCCCATGATGCAGAGTCTGATCACCAACCTTAAAATCGAGCTGACTCTTCGGAAAAAGCTGATTTCGACCTATGTTTACTTTCTGGTGATGGCGACCCTTGCCTTTCTGGTCGCCTATTCCACCGGCGGAGGCTTCGAAGGCATCACGATCTCGCTCGGCAATTCTTCGAAGGCTCTTTTGAACGGCAGCTTTGTCCTGCACATGGCTCAGCTTCTGGTCAGCCTCTTCGGGCTTCTCTTCATCAGCCCCATCTTCGGTCAGGCGGTCTGTAAGGATTATGAAGCCAAAATAGATCAGATCGTGCTGGCGACACCCACGCATCGCATTGGTTTCTATCTGGGCCGCTTCCTGGGGGCGACCCTGGTCAGCACCTTTATTTTCTCGGGCATCGGACTCGGCTATTTTTTAGCCACGCAGCTCCCTCTGCTGCAGGCTTCCCTGCTTGGGCCTTCGCACCTCAGCTTTTACCTCCTCCCCTATGCGACCGGCATTATTCCCAACATCATGATCTTCGGCAGCATCTTTTTCGCCGTCGCGGCCTTCACCAAAAACATGGGCTCGGTTTATGTGATGGGGATCCTGCTTTATCTGGGCTACCTCTTTTCCATGAATTTCACCGATAAGATCGACTATAGAACCCTGCGCGGACTCGTTGATCCCTTTGGTCTGACAGCCACCAGTCTTCTGACGGAATACTGGTCGCCCTTGGAGCAGGACACGAGGCTCGTCACGCTCAGCGGCATCCTTCTTTATAATCGCCTCGTCTGGCTCGGCTTTAGCGCGCTCATGCTGGGCCTTGGACTTTTATTCACCCAGAAGAGTCCCAAACTCAAAACCGCTCAGAAGGAGCCGCTTGCCGAACCTGCGCCGCAGACGATCGTCGTTTCTTCCCATTTGAACTTCAACCTGACCGCACGTTTCCGCCTGCTGGTGCGGCAGCTGCTCTTTGAATGCAGGGCTTCGTTTAAAAACATCTTCTTCGTCAGCCTCGCGCTGGCTGGCATCGTCTTTGTCTTCACCACAGCCCAGCATATTGGAGAGGCGTATGAGACCAGGACCTATCCTGTGACTTATATCGTCCTGGCCGCCGTGGTGGGCAGCTTCAGCCTTTTTCTGACCTCCATCCTTATCTTTTATACCGGCGAACTCGTCTGGCGCGAGCGGCAGAGCCGCATGAGCCAGATCCTGGATGCCCTGCCCCAACCCGGCTGGCTGCCCCTTATCAGTAAATTCCTTGCGCTGCAGCTTATCGTGATCATTCTCTTATCCCTTTGCGGACTGTCGGGAATGGTGATTCAGCTGGCGAAGGGTTATACGAACTTTGAATGGGATCAGGTGGTCAAAACCCTCTTTTTGATCGCCTATCCACGGTTTCTCATACTCAGCTGCTTTTTCTTCCTGATCCATACCCTGGTCGATAACAAGTACCTGGGTCACACCCTCTGCACCGCACTCATGATCGCGCAGGTGATCCTGCCGCTTATGGATTTCACGCAGGCGATTTATATTCCCGCCGCTGTTCCCGGTTCCATCGAATATTCGGATATGAATCTCTATGGACCCTTCATGCCCAGGATTCACGCCTATCAGCTCTATTGGGGATTGGGCGGGATTTTAGCGCTCATAGGAGCCTATCTGCTGTGGCCCTATGGAACCGACGGGGCTCTGGCGCTGCGCCGCAGGCTGGCTCTTCGCCGTTTGAATCGGCCTTTGGCGGTCTTCACGTTTCTGGTTCTGGCCGGATTCGGCGCCCAGGGCTACTGGGTTTACTATAACACTCATGTGCTGGCCGATTTTAGAACCAATGCCAAAACCCAGAGGCTTCAGGCTGACTACGAAAAAACCTACAGGGCCGAATGGAATGATCGCGATCAGCTTCAGTATGTGGCGACCGATATCAAGGCCGACCTTTTTCCCAATTTCCAAAGCCTGCAGGCTGAAGTCCTTTATACGCTCGAAAACAAAAGTCGTGCGCCCATCCAGGAATTATTTCTTCACATTCCCTTGGAAACTTTTCAATTCAAACTGGAATTCGATCGCCCGGCTGACCTTGTCAAGTCAGACAAGGATTTGAACCTCTTCATCTATAAATTCAAGGATGCGGTCGCACCTGGAGCCCGCGTGCAGATGACCTATCGCGTCGAATACCTGCCGCTGGGATTTTCCGGGAAGTCACGGGAAACCCGGATCGTCGCGAATGGAACATTTTTCAACAGCACGGATTATTTCCCCAGTATCGGTTACGATCCTGATCGCGAGATCAGTCTGGACAAGGAACGGGAAAAATTCGGCCTTCAGCCGAAACCGCGGGCCAATCCCATAGATGATAAGGATGCTTTGAAGTTCACCTATATCGGCAAAAGCGGCAATTGGATTGATTTCTCGGCCACGATCAGCACCAGCAGCGATCAGATCGCGATCGCGCCCGGTTATCTGCAGAAGGAATGGACCAAGGGCGATCGCCGCTATTTCGAGTATAAGATGGATCGCAAAATCCTGAACTTCTGGTCGATTCTTTCAGCGCGCTACGAAGTGAAGAAAGATCGCTGGAACGATGTCGCGATCGAGGTCTATTATCACAAAGGTCATGAATACAACGTGGACACGATGATCGAGGCGAGCAAAAAAGGGCTCGACTATTTTTCGCGCGCCTTCGGCCCCTATCAGCATCGGCAGTTCCGCATCATCGAATTCCCACGCTATGCGAGCTTCGCGCAATCCTTTCCGAATACCGTGCCATTTTCCGAGTCCATTGGTTTTATTGCGAAGGTGGATCCAGAGAATCCCGACGATTTCAACTACCCCTTCTTCGTGACCGCCCATGAGCTGGCCCATCAGTGGTGGGCCCACCAGGTGGTCGGCGGCAACGTGCAGGGGTCCACCATGCTGAGCGAGACCCTTTCGCAATACAGTGCGGCCATGGTGATGGAAAAAACCTTCGGCCCCGAGACGACCGCCAAACTCCTTCGCTATGAAGGTCGCGACTATCTGATGAGCCGCAGCGCGGAGCCGAAAAGGGAATGGCCTTTGGCTTTGAATGAGAATCAAGGCTATATCCATTATAAAAAGGGTCTGATCGTCATGTACGCGCTGAAGGAAGCCGTCGGCGAAGAAGCCCTGAACACGGCCATCCACCGATTCGCCGACAGGGTCCGTTATCAGGAGCCGCCCTTCACCACCTCGCTCGACTTTGTCGCCAGCCTGAAGGCGGACCTTGGACCCCAGCATCACGCGCTGATCGACGAGCTCTTCAATAAGGTCGTGGTCTATGACAACCGCCTGCAAAGCCATACGCTGACGGAACACCCGGATGGCTCGGTGACAGTGGACCTTGAAGTTCTGGGTCGCAAGATCGATGTCGATGAGAAGGGTGCGCAGAAGGCTATCGACTTTACCCAGGAGCTGGAATTCGCCGGGCGCGATGCTCAGGATAAAACCCTGGGGACCGAGCGTCGCGTGATCCGCAATGGAGTGAATAAAATTCAGCTTGAATTCGCTCAAAAACCAAAGTCCCTGCTGCTGGATCCCCGCTTTATTTGGATAGATTTGAACCGCGATGATAACAAACTGACCTTCTAGGACCCCATGGCATGCGTCTTGCTCCTGCTTCGGCAGGAGCAAAGGAGCCGCCCATGAAAGCTTTTCAATTTCAGACTGCGAAGAAACTTCTGAAAGACACCTTCGACCTGTGGCTGGATGTCAATGCCACGCGTCTGGGGGCTGCACTTTCCTATTATTCGGTGTTTTCCCTGGGGCCGATGCTGATTATTGCCATCGCGGTGGCCGCCTTTTTCTTCGGTGAGGAGGCCGCAAGGGGCGAGATCTTTACCCAGCTGCGTGGCATCATTGGTGACGCTGGAGCCGCAGCGGTGCAGCTGCTGGTGAAAGCCTCCACCAAGCCGGTATCAGGCGGAATTGCCGCAGCCTCCAGTTTGATTACGCTGTTCATCGGGGCCACCGGCGTCGTGGTGCAGCTGAAAGACGCTCTGAATACCATCTGGGGCGTGCGCGCGAAACCCGGCCGCACCTTGAAGGTCTTTTTCAAAAACTACGTGATGTCGATCGCCTCTCTCTTGGGCCTGGGCTTTATCCTGGTCGTCTCTTTGATGGCGTCGGCCATCCTCCAGTTTCTGGGCGGTTATATCGGGGCCCTTCTGCCCTTTCCCGAACAGGTGCTGGCCCTCATCAACACCCTCTTTTCCTTCAGCATGATCAGCCTTCTTTTTGCGCTGATTTTTAAAGTTCTGCCTGACGTGGAAATCCGCTGGAAGGACGTTCTCCCCGCCGCTGCCTTCACGGGGATCATGTTCACGATCGGTAAAAGCCTCGTCGGTCTTTACCTTGGCAGTCAGTCCCTCGACTCCTCTTACGGCGCTGCAGCTTCGGTGGTGGTCATACTGCTTTGGGTTTATTACCTGGCCCAGGTGCTCTTCTTCGGTGCCTGCTTCAGTAAGATCTATGCCCTGCATCAGGGCCAGCCGATCGAAGTGGGCGAAGACGTGCAGTTTGAAAAGCCTATGCCGCCGCTCGGCAGCCCCGGTCGTCCGACTCCTGCCAGCTGATGCGAAAAAAGCCCGGTCCGCCGGGCTTTCATTCCTCCCCCTGCAAGAAATATCAGCAGCCCTCCCGCAAAATTTGCTAGCATAATCCTGGAAACAATAAGGGGATGATCGCTCATGGTGCATCGCGGCAAAGTTCTGCTGATCTGCCTCGTTATGGGTACGGGCTGCAAACTGATATCCACTTCCTTTCGGGGCAAGCATAATAAAGGCTCGGAAAGCCCCGCGGCACCCGCCACCAGCGCGGATGGATCAGGGGCCGGCGGCACCGACCTTCCCAATATTCCCAAAACCGGCCCCACGGTTGCCGATGAAGTCTTCCGCATCCCCGAGCCCACCGCCGATGTTCCCTTGGAAGGCACCGTGGTGAGACGACCCAACGGTGGCATCGAGATTTCCGGGGCGATCGCCGGCGTCTGGGATAAAAAAGTGGCCCCTGTTTATGTGGTCGGCGACATCACCCTGAAAAACGGCAAAACGCTGATCGTGAAGGAAGGCGTCGAGGTTTTCTTCGATCCCAACGCCCGCTTTTACGTGGAAGGCGCCCAGCTGAAAATCGCCGGCACAGCGGCGGAACCCGTCCGCTTTACGAGCCTGACCCCGGAGCAGACCTGGCAAGGCATAAGGGTCTGCTCGGCCACGGCCTGCGATACCGAAGAGGTGAAGGGCAAGATCGAGATCCGCCACGCGATCTTCGAAAGAGCGCGCAAGGCCGATACCAATCCCAACGATGTCACCTGGCGGCGCGGCGGCGTCTTCAATATCCGCATGACCGAAACCGTGGTGATCGAGGACAGCGTCTTTCAAAATAATTTCAGTCTCGAACGCGGCGGCGCGATCGAAGTCATCGCCGAGAATCCCAACATCATCTTTCGGCGCAATACCCTGCGTGACAACAGCAATGACGGCGGCGGCGGCGCGCTGCAGATCACTCACGGCCGCAATCTGAAGATCGAGCAGAATACCTTTATCAACAACAGCAGCAAGGCCGACGGAGGTGGTATCGCCTTCATCGATTCGGCAGCCATCCTGCTCTCGGGCAATACTTTTGAAAACAACAAGGCCGGCGAGCCCGGAGGCGCGATTTCCTGCGATGGTCATGGAACCACGATCGCGATTGATGGAAGCAATGTCTTCAAAGGCAATACGCCGAATGACATTCTTTGCAAGGAAGAGTGATCGTGTCACAAGCGAAGAAAGACATCGACGTGGCCTGGATCCCCACGGCCGAAGCGCAGCGGGGCACCACGCAGGAAGGCCTTCTGGTTCAGGCTTTTTTGCAGTATCGGCACTGGCTGCGTGATCAGAAAGAGGCTGCGGTCCAGACCCGTTCCCTGGAAAAAATTGATCAGGTTTTTCAAAAAGCCCCCGAAGCGATCAGCTGCACGGCAGGCTGCGCGGCCTGCTGTCATGCGCGCGTGGATATTTCCAAGCATGAAAAGCGTCTCCTCCTGACCCATCTGAAGCAGCATAAAGTGCAGATCAATAAGGAACGGCTTGCCATCCAGGCTCAGGCTCTGCGCGAAGGTCGCTGGGACCTGCTGCCCTTCGCCGATCGCCGCTGCGTATTCCTGGATCAAGAAAGTCGCTGCTCGATCTACGAAAGCCGGCCTTTGCTCTGCCGCCGTTATTTTGTGACCTCGCTCAAGGAACACTGCTACGACGAAAATTGGAGCCAGATCGCAAGGGTCACGGATTCTGACGCCGATGGTTTTCTATCGGCGGTCTTCACCAAATTTAAATTCGAAGCCCTGCCCCTTTTTTTGAGTGAGAACCTCGATAAGATTGACTAGTCCTGCTTTCTCTCTTGCGCCGCGCCCAAAGTCCCTTTAAACAAGGGTCAGACATTCAAGGTCAGGAGAGAAACGCATGGGAACAACCCGCATCGTGGCACTGCTCTGTCTTTTGTCGACAGGTCCACTGTCCGCACGCACGCTGATTCATGCGAAGCAGCTGATTGATGGCCGCACGTCCCGCCCCCAGGAAAACATGACACTGATTGTGAACGGGAATCGCATCGAAGGCGTGGAAAAAGGCTTTGTCGCCCCGGGGCCCGGTGATCAGCTCATTGACTTGAAAAATGCGACGATCATGCCTGGATTTATGGACATGCACGTGCACCTGAGCACCGAGTTCAGTCAAAAATCCTATCTGGAACGCTACACCCTGAATACAGCCGACTACGCTTTGGAAGCTGCAGTTCGTGCGGAACGGACGCTTCAGGCCGGCTTCACGAGCGTACGCGATCTGGGTGATACCGATAACGTGACGGTTGCCCTGCGGCGCATGATTGATTCGGGGAAATTAAAAGGTCCGCGCATCTGGGCGGCCACCAAATCCATTGCGACCACGGGGGGCCACGCCGATCCTACGAATGGGGCGCGGCAGGGTATGTTGCCGGAACCGACCCCGGAGATGGGCGTGATCAATGGACCGGATGAGGCGCGCAAGGCCGTGCGGCAACGCTATAAGGATGGCGCGGATCTGATTAAAATTACCGCAACCGGCGGCGTTCTGAGTCCAGCAAAAAGCGGACAGAATGCGCAGTTCACCGCCGAGGAACTGGCTGCGATCATCAGCACGGCCCGCGACTACGGGATGACTGTCGCAGCGCATGCGCATGGAACCGAGGGCATGAAGCGAGCGGTGCTGGCGGGCGTGGATTCCATTGAGCATGGAACCTACATGACGGATGAGGTGATGCAGCTGATGAAAAGCCGCGGAACCTTTTTCGTGCCCACCCTGGAGGCCGGGCAATGGGTCACGGAAAAAGCTAAAATCCAGGACTTTTTCCCGGAAATGGTGCGCGTGAAGGCCATCAGCATCGGCCCGAAAATCATGGACACCTTTTCACGGGCGATGAAGGCCGGTGTGCGACTCGCCTTCGGAACCGATACGGGTGTCTCCGAACACGGCCGCAACGCCGAGGAATTCCTTCTGATGGTCAAGGCGGGACTCGGCCCCATGGAGGCCATTCAGCTGGCCACGTGGAATGCCGCGCAGCTTCTGAAGGCTGAGGATAGACTCGGGTCCCTCGAAAAGGGCAAGCTTGCCGACATCGTCGCTGTTGAAGGGAACCCGCTGCAGGACATCAGCCTTCTGACAAAAATTTCTTTCGTAATGAAAGATGGCGAAGTCGTGCGGCATGGGGCCCGTGATCAACGGCTCAGTGCGCGTTAAGGTATCATGCCATCCCATCATTGCGAATGGCCGAGATATGGCCGGTTTCCTCCAAAACAGCGAGCCGGACCTGCTTCGGAGAATCCACGCCCATGCGCCTTAACGCGGCGAGCAGTTCATCCTCCGTCAGTCCCTCGTCCTCCAAAGCCTCGGGCAGTATCCGTCCCTGCCGAATCAAAGGCCGAGGCTGTTCGCGGAACAGGCGACGGAAGGCAGGGAAACGCTGGCAGAGCCGAGCCTGCACCACATGAAGGCTGAAAACGGTCAAAATAAAAACCGCCGAGTTCCACTTGCCCTCGCCGAGGGTCAGATTCTGCAGAACCACACCCAGCGAAATCAAAATAATCAGGTCAATCGTCGTGGTCTGCCCCGCCAGCCGCTTGCCGGCCATGCGCACGATGAGGATTAATCCGAAATAATAAAGACACGATAAGCCGATCTGCTGCCAAACATCTGAACTGGTCAAGGGAGCCTCCGGAGTCTGTTCCGTCCTCAGCTCTGCAATGTATTTGCCAGGATCGTGTTATTTTAAGGAAGTCTGTGATCCGATTCATCCAGGAGCCTTTATGTCAGCCCAGTATCCCGCTCTCATCGCATTACCCATGCCGATTCTTACGCCACGCCTTGTCCTTCGCCCGCCCCAGGCCGGGGATGGACCGGCCTATTATGCCGCCATCAATGCCTCACGCGAGCATCTGCGCCGCTTTTTGCCTTGGGTTGACGCGTCCCATTTAACTCAGGAAGACAGCGAAAACATGGCTCGCCTCTGCCACGCGAAATACCTGGCGCGCACCGATATCGTGCTGCCATTCTTTGATCGAAAAACGCAGCAGCTGTGCGGAAGTTCGGGCATGCATCGCATGGACTGGTCGGTCCCTTCCTTTGAAATCGGCTACTGGGTCCATAAGGACCATGAAGGCCAAGGTCTGGTCACAGAGGCGGTGCATGCCGTCACTCGCTATGCCTTTGAGCAGCTGCAGGCCAGTCGGGTCGAGATTCGCTGTGAAAGAGATAACACACGGAGTCGCGCCGTGGCCGAGCGCCTGGGATTTGAGCGGGATGGGATACTCCGCCATGACCGCCGCAACAGTCAGAGTGGGGAGTTGACCGACACTTGGGTCTACTCCCGGCTGAATATGGCAGGATTACCCGACCTGGAGGTGTCCTGGTAAAGCACCCTTGGGCGCTGCCTGGCCGCATTCTTGCAAAAGCTCTTCGGCCCAGCGTTTTACGATACTGCGCAAGGAGGTTTTGCAATGCGCTTGAAACCAACCAGACAGGACGGCGAGAGATGGATAATTGTCATTGGCGGCGGCTTTGCCGGGATGAAGGCGGCCCTGGAGCTGGCCAATCAACCGAAAGTGCGGGTGCTCCTGCTTGATAAGAACAACCACCATCTCTTTCAGCCGCTTTTGTATCAGGTCGCCACAGCCGGTCTGAATCCCTCGGATATTGCCGTTCCGATTCGGGCTCAATTCTCGGACGCGGCCAACGTTGAAGTGCACCTGGGCAAAGTCAAGGCCGTGCATCTGGATGAAAAGTATGTGGTCACTGAAAATCACGAAATCGAATACGATGATCTGATCATTGCCACCGGCACGCAGCATAATTATTTCGGACATCCTGAATGGGAAGCCTTTGCTCCCGGTTTGAAGACGCTGGAGCAGGCCACCGAAATCCGCCGGCGGGTCCTTTCCGCGTTTGAATTGGCGGAAAACACCTTTGATCCCGCCCTGCAAAAAGAACTTTTGACCTTTGTCGTGGTCGGCGGTGGACCGACCGGCGTGGAGATGGCCGGTGCGATCGCGGACATTGCGCGCACAGTTTTGGTGAAGGATTTCAAACATATCAACCCGGCCCAGGCCCATGTGGTTTTGGTCGAGGCCGCGCCTAAAATCATGAACTCCTTTGATGAAAAACTGGCCGAAAGAGCCAAAAAAGATCTTGAGGACATGGGCGTGGAAGTTCGCACCTCATCCATGGTGCAGAACATCAATGCCGAAGGCGTCCAGATCGGCGATCAGCTCATTCGCGCCCGCACTGTGATCTGGGGCGCGGGGGTAAAGGCGGCGCCTTTGCAATTCATCCCGGAAATTCCTTTGGATAAGGCCGGACGCGTGAAGGTGAACAAGGATCTTTCGATTCCGAATTACCCGAACGTTTTTGTAGTCGGTGATATGGCGTCTTTGGAAATAGCTCCAGGTCAATTCCTGCCGGGGCTTGCTCCTGCTGCCATGCAGGCCGGACGTCACGCCGCAAAGAATATTCTGCGGACAATGGCCGGCAAAGCACGCGAGGATTTTGTTTACAATGACAAAGGACAGATGGCCACGATCGGCAAACACCGTGCGATCGCTCAAGCCGGTCGCCTGAAGATGACCGGTTTCATTGCCTGGCTTGCCTGGCTTTTCGTTCACGTCTTTTATCTCGTCACATTCCGCAATCGCCTTTCCGTCATGGCGCAATGGGCCTGGAGCTATACCTTCTCCAAGCGCGGCGCTCGCCTGATCACACAAAGGGAATGGAAACTCAGCACCTGATTCACCGGAAGCATTCGCAATGCGACAAGGGCTGTCCCTTGTCGCCTTCATTAGTCTTAATGACATAACTGAAATTCCGCGCACTTGAACTCGGTCTGCTTTTTGCAACGATCCGGGCAAGTCCGCTTCTGGACGCTTGTTCATGGGAGTAAAAGCGATGCAAAAGCTTTCCTTTTGGATCCTGATCGGTTTGATTTTGCCGCTGCCCGCCTGTCTTTCCACCATCATGGGAACCAAGGATTCACGCAGCGAGGCCTATAAGATTCCAGAGCCTGGTGCCGACTGGGAACCGATTGATCCCGGCGAGGCTGATCGCGCCTATCGCAATCGCCTGGATCAGGCCATCCTGAATGTCAGTTCGGTCTGTGGTGAAGCTCGCTATAAACCTTTGGAAGAACTCTCGACCGACATCCTGAAGCAGCTGCCGGAACATGAGGTCGTCGATGCTCCCAAAAGCGCTATGGTCGGCGGTCATCCGGCTTTGATCACGGAAGCGCGCGGGCAGGTGGATGGAAAACCTTTGAATGTTCGCATCGGTGTGGTGCGGACGGATACCTGTCTCTATGATTTCATCCTGGCCGGCCCCAAGCTCGATTCCAGCAGCCGTATGGCCTTTGACCGCTCGCTCCAAGGTTTCCAGGAAAGAGCCGCTCGATGACAAAAAGATCGCATGGCGTACCGCTCTTTCTTTATCATGTGGGAACTCCTCTGGCCCATGCGGCTGAAGTCGTTGCCGACTTCCTTTATATGGCCAAGGACGTTCTGATCAGTGTCCCGAAGGCCCTCAAATCACCGGGCGTGATCATCGAACGCTTTCAATCCCTCGTAATCAGCTCGTGGTTTCTGGTCGTGATCACCTCCTTTGCCACGGGTGCAGCCATGGCTCTTCAGTTCGGTCAGGGCATGTCCCGCTTCGGCGGCAAACTCTATGTGCCGAACATCATCGCCTTTGCCATCGTGCGGGCGCTTGGTCCGGTGTTCGCCTGTCTGATGGTGGCTGCGCGTTCCGGGGGTGGCGTGGCGGCTGAACTGGGATCCATGAAGATCACCCAGCAGATAGACGCCCTCAGGGCCCTGGGCACAAAGCCCGAGGAAAAGCTGGTGGCGCCGATCGTCATCGCCTTGGTCTGCGGCATGCCCTTTCTTACGTTCCTGGCCGATATCGCCGGCATTGCCGGTGGGCTATTGGTTTCCATCAGCAGCCTTGGGATCGCGCCTTCGCTTTATATTGAAAAGACCATGAATGCCGTACCCTTCGATGATCTTCTGTTCAGTCTTGCCAAGACTTCGATCTTCGGCGGCGTCATCGGCCTTATCTCGTGTTTCATGGGCATGCGTACGCAGACCGGAACGTCCGGGATCGGTATTGCCACCACCACGGCCATCGTTGTTGCGAATATATTTGTCCTGGTGGGCGATTTTTTCATCACCAAGTTGCAATGGATGCTGCAATGGTAGAGAACGCAGGGACAACCCTGCTTTCCATTCGAGGCCTTGAAACGCGTTTTGGTTCCAAAGTGATTCATAGCGGACTCGACCTTGACGTCAAGGCCGGGGAAATCCTGGTCCTCTTCGGCGGCTCCGGCACGGGGAAGAGCACGCTTCTGAGAGCCATCATCGGTCTTGATGCTCCGGCTGCCGGGTCCATTTTTCTGGATGGCGAGGACATCACGCAGTTCGATGAAAGCGCGTGGCGGGAAGTACGGAAAAAGGTCGGCTACTCCTTTCAGAATGGGGCTCTGTTCGATAGTCTGACCGTCGCGGAAAATCTGGAATATCCCCTGCGGGAATTGACAGACATGCCTCCTGACGAAAGGCAGAAGGCGATTCATGACATGCTCGAACGCATCGGGATGCCGGATATCGCCCAACTTTATCCTTCTGAATTGAGCGGTGGGATGCAAAAACGCGTGGGCATGGCCCGCGCTTTGATGCTGAATCCGGCGCTTATTCTCTATGATGAACCCACGGCGGGACTGGATCCGGCCAACATCAAAAAAATTTCGGGCCTCATGCTGGATCGCAAGGCCCATGGACAGACCGGTATTCTGGTGACTCACGATGTACCCTGCGCTTTGGCTGTCGGGGATCGCATTGCCTTTTTGCATGAAGGCAGGATTGCCGTGATTCAGGATCGTGCCGCGATCGACCGGGAACCGGACGAACGCATTGAGGCTTATATCAAGGGAGACGTCGAGTGAAAGTGGCAAGCGTAAGAACCAAAATCAAGCTGGGTGTTTTTGTCATTTGCGTGGCAGCGGTCGCGGGACTGACCCTTCTCCTCGCAGGCGACAACGTCAATCTCTTTAAAAAATCCCGGAAATATCAGGCTCATTTCACCAATACCTCGGGCCTGATCGAAGGCGCTCCCGTGCGCATCGGTGGGGTGGAAGTCGGTCACGTTTCGAATATCAAAATCGAATCACCGAACGGGGCCTTGGCCATCGTCGCCATCCTGAGCGTCGACAGCCCCTATTATGATCTGATCAGCCCGAGCGCCTCGGTGGCCCTGGAAACCCAGGGTCTTTTGGGGGATAAATTCGTCTCGCTCTATCCCGGGAACACGGCAGGAACGAACAACCTGCCTGAAGGTTCGGTGATTGCGACCCGTGAAGCGGATAACCTTGCCAAGATGGTCGAGAAGTCATCTGTGATCATGGATCAGGTCAGCAACACGACGAAAAAAATCGACGAATTCGCCGCCGGCCTTCCCGATGCTCAAATCGTCGGAACTGCCGCCGAGGACGTTACGGTTTCCACCCGCGCCCTGCGGCAGATCATGACGCGCATGGCCGCCGAGGATTCGATGTTCGCCATGCTGAATGATCCCGCCTCCAAACGCATGCTGCGCAATAGCCTTGCGAGCATGGAAAGCGCCACCGCTCATTTGGATTCAGTGGCGAAGAAAATAGATGCCGGCCAGGGTACCCTTGGGGCCTTGGTGAATGACCGCAGCATGTATGAGGACATGCGTTCCATCCTGGGACGCATAGATCGCGGCAAGATCGCCCGGCGGGTCTTCATCGAAGCGGCCGAGCAGGACGGCAAGGACAAGGAAAATCCTCGTTGAGGCGTCAGGCGGCGTGAAGCGTCACGCCGATCTCGTAGCAGCGCTCGAAGATTTCACTCATTTGATCATTGCTCATATAAAGCGGCGTTCCCTTCGGCCTTGGCAGGACGATACGCCGATGATAGGTTTTTTTGTCCAACACCGGCAGCCGGCCGAAATCATAAGAAATCATCCATTTTTCCGTGGTTTCCAGCTTCGATGTGAAGTTATTGGTCACAAAGCCACCATCGATGCAGCCATCGAAATGCGGCACGAAGTTGGTGAGGAAGGGAATGGTCGAGGACTTGATGATGACTTTATAGGCCAGGTCGGAAGGATGGGCGAGGATATCCTCCATCACGAAGCTGCGGCTTTTCAGGCTCACATAGCCGACGAAGAAATGCCGGAGCCCGATGCTCGCGAAACTCTCGGGATTGGCAATGAAAGGTTGCACAAGAGTCCGCAGTGTTTCGCCTTGCATATCGTAAGGCGGAAGAAAACGCTTCAAGGGTTTACTGATAAGGAAATCGCGGGCCGTTTGAAACCATTGCAGCGAGCGCATTGCATCGCTGCTGCTGTAGGTGAGATACGCTGCATGACTTCCCGAGGAGACAGAGCACACCACATCAGGAACAAGACGCCGTTCTCGCAAACCGCATAAAAAACCGGTTAAACCGATTCCCCAAAGACCGCCTCCTGGCAAGGAAAATTCCAGCATATGTTCACCTCCTGCACATTGAGCCTTCCTTGAAAGCAGACGATATCTCCTATCGTCATAACGTAAGCAATGCGAATTCAATGCCACGCTTTACAAATAAAAAAAGGAAGCCTTCCGGCTTCCCCTCTCAATGTCGCTATTTCAAAACCCGTTCACGTTCGCTGCGCACGATGAATGAGGCGCAGCAGAAGCAGCAAAACTATCGCACCGATGAAGGCCACGAAAATAGTTCCGGCCAGCCCACCGAAAGGGGCTCCGACTCCGAGCTCACGGAAAAGAAAACCGCCGATGAAGGCACCGACGATACCGATCACTATATCACCGAGTACTCCGTATCCTCCGCCGACGACAGCGGATGCGAGCCAGCCCGCAATCAAACCAATAACAGCCCAAATCAAAATCGTTTCCAAACCCATATATGTCCCCTTTACGCAGGTTACCGTGATACCATCACAATCCCATTTCGTTCTTTGCAAGAGTTTTGCCAGGCTCGGGGGTCATGCGGGGTCAGAGGAAGCCCGTTCCGTTCAGAGCGGCTTCATGGGCAGGAATGGATTTCAGCCAGCCCGTGAGGGAAAGGCGCTGGCGCTTCGGGGCCCGGACTTCATGCGGAAAGCGCTGGCTATCGAAGAGGACGAGGGTACCGAAAGCGGGTGAAACAATTTTGAGAATGCGGTCCTCATCCTCGGGGTCATAGATCACCAGCTCACCTCCGTCCTGGCTTTGCCAATCCTTGTTCAGGAAAAAGACCAGCGACAGACGGCGGCCGTTGTCGTTTTGAAAGCGATCGCGGTGCTTTTGATAAAATGCACCCGCCTCGTAAACTGCAAAGTGGCACTCAAAAGCATTGATGGAAAGATAAAGCCCCTGATTGACCGCACGGCTCCAGCTGCGAACGAGTTCGAACCAGGCCGCCACTGCCGGCTGGGGATCGCTGGGGTCCAGCCAATGAATGCGATCACTGCGAATGGTTTGCGCTTCGTGCTTCTGATGACCTTTGCCGATCTGGGCCGGAGTCGAAGCGCCTTCAGCATAGCGCCTTCGCCATTCCTGCAGCAGAGCTTCCGTCTGCGCCGGGGGCAAGGCGTCGGGAATCACGGCATAGCCGTCGATCGCCAGCTGATCCAGAGTCTCCGAACGCTCGGCAAAGGTCTTTCTCATCAGTAAGGCCAAGGGAAGTTGGAATAGTCCTGCTTACGCTTTTCCAAAAAGGCCCGACGGCCTTCTTCAGCCTCGTCGGTACCATAGGCAAGGCGGGTAGCTTCCCCGGCGAAGAGCTGCTGACCGACAAGGCCGTCGTCGATCATGTTGAAACCAAACTTCAGCATGCGAATGGCCGTTGGTGATTTGCTGTTGATCTCACCAGCCCATTCCAGAGCCACGTCTTCCAACTGCTCATGCGGCACGACCTTGTTCACCATGCCCATGGCCATGGCTTCCTCGGCGCTGTAGTTGGCACCCAGGAAAAAGATTTCGCGCGCTCTTTTCTGTCCGACCATGCGGGCCAGATATGCCGAACCAAAAGCACCGTCGAAGCTGGCGACGTCCGCATCGGTCTGTTTGAAGATGGCATGTTCGCGACTGGCAAGGGTCAGATCGCAGACGACATGAAGACTGTGACCACCACCTACGGCCCAGCCCGGTACGACGGCGATCACGACCTTGGGCATGAAACGGATCAATCGCTGCACTTCAAGAATATGCAGGCGACCGAGGCGGGTCGGGGCCGCTGCATTATCTTCATACTGATAACCGTCCTTGCCGCGAATGCGCTGATCCCCACCGGAACAGAAGGCCCAGCCCCCATCCTTCGGTGATGGACCATTCCCGGTGAGCAGCACCGTGCCAACGTCAGCGCTGCAGCGTGCATGATCCAATGCGGTATAAAGTTCATCCACTGTTTTCGGACGGAAGGCATTGCGCACTTCAGGTCGGTTGAAGGCGACCCGAACAGTTCCCTGCCCTATGGCCCGGTGGTAAGTGATATCGGAAAAATCAAAGCCAGGAACTTTTTCCCAGCTGGCGGCGCGAAAAAGTGGAGAAACCATGACGTACCTCATGTTGAGCCGAATCAGGCCTCTTTTATTCAACAGTTCACGCCAGGGGGTCAAACACAATCAGTCGAATTGCACGCAGAGTAGGCTGAGTGCTCCGTGCTCCATCCCCTGAATGGGAAATCGAACATCCTGCAGTCCCTGCCATGCTGCACCCAGAGCGACAAGAAGCGGGGCATAATGATCATTGGTCGGATGGTTCTTGCGGAAAAGGGGCTGGATAAAGCGCGGCTCCACCAGAGCGTCCTTGTCCCGAGCCAGAAGACGTTCCTGCAGCCAGCGATCGAAGTCAGTCACCCACTCTGGCGCATCCGTCCGTCCCTCCTCGAAGGCCCCGAGGTTATGGGTGGCGGCGCCAGTCCCGATGATCAGAAAACCCTCGCGACGCAAAACGGCGAGTCTCTCTCCGATTTCAAAAAAGCGTGGGAACTTATCCTTAAGCCTTAAAGCCAGCGGCAGTATGGGAAAGGCAGCATCCGGATACATATGCATGAGGGGCACCCAGGCCCCGTGGTCCAGGCCTCGCTCCACTTCATCCAATGGACCGATGCAGGCCTGCACCCGCGCTCTTTGCTCGGGTGAAAAACCATGGGCCTTATACTGAATCTTTTTCAGCTCCTCGCCAAAGCCGGCAAAGTCATGAATTGTCGGCAAGGGATCGGAGCAGGAGATTTGCATCGCGTGTTCCCACCAGTGGGCGGAAATCACGATGATGCCTTCCGGGGCCGGCAGGGCCTTGGCCCAGGCGCGGAAGTGCGCGGCCTGATTGTGATCGAGAGCCTTGCTGGGAGCGCCGTGAGAGACGAAGAGAACGGGCATGCGAGAAGCGTCAGACATGGCGTTGCGCCCCCTTAGCCGGAATTCGAATGCTGCTGATTGGTGCGCGCACTGGAAATGATGGCCTGACAGAGTTTGTCATAGTCGACAGGCTTATTGAGAAGATCACGGGCACCAAGTCTCCGCGCTTCTTCCAGACTGATTTCGGAATAGCCGCTCACCAAAAAAACCATGGGTTTGCGTTTGGTCATGCTGCTGATCCGGGTCAGCAATTCGACGCCACTACCATTGGGCATGCGCACATCACTGACAACGACATCAAAATCATTCTTGCAGATCAACTGAAAAGCGGCATCGCCGCTTTCCGCCTCGAGTACTTGAAAACCCTTATCGATTAATATAAACGCGACCAGTTCACGCAACACCGGCTCGTCATCCACTACCAGCACCGAAATTGGATTTTCGTTCATTTGTAACACCCATGAGACTTTCGCAGGCCTTAGGTCCTTATAATACAGAAGGCCCCGGGTTCCCTCAGCTTTTTTTTACTCTTTGGGAGTTCTTCACAAAAGGCGCACGGCAGCCTATGCTCTGCGGCCTTATCCCTCAGCAAATATAGCCGATACCAATCATTATCGTGGCCAGTATCCAGGACATGAGAGTGTTGCCTTCATTGCCCATCAAATACAGCAAAAATCGACTTCGCGTCGTCTGGAGCGTCAGTCTTTTGCTCAGCTGGTCACTGCAATTCTTCGTCGGATCTGCGAGCTGGGCTTATGGGAGTTTTCTGGTATGGGCTCTGACCGCCGGATATATCTGGGACAGAAAAGCGCCCTTCCTGACGGTGGGCATCTTTTGTGTCATGTCCGCCTCCCTCTCATGGGAGGTCCTGTCCATGAATCCCTGGCGCTCCATCCCATCCGGCTTTGGCCTTGCCGTGCTCCTGGTTTTTCTGAGCAGCCTCGTCAGCACGCTGCACTTTATGCTGCATCGGGAACAAGAAAGGATCCGTGAACTGCAGGACGGGCTTTTGCAGATCGCGCGCTACCATGTCTGGGGTCGCATGACCGTGGGGCTGGGTCATGAGCTGCGCAATCAGATTGCCATTGTCACAGGCTATCTCGATCAGATGAAAGAAGATGACCTGTCCGCGGCGCAGCGGCGCAAGATCGAACGCAGTCTTCTTGCCAATGACAGAATGCTGAAGCTTCTGACCCAGCTGAGCCTTCTGACCCGGGACTCCAGGCATGAGCCGCTGCAGTCGCTCAGCCTGCCGGAAGTGCTCCAGGATGCTCTGCAGTTCGTGGAGCGTCCTCTGGAGTATCACAGCATCCACGTACGCGTCCCTGCCCTTTCCGACCTTCCGAACGCCCTTGGGCATCCAACGCTGATGCAGACTCTCTTCATGCATTTCATCCTGCATAGCGTCGATCGCTTCAAGGACCAGGATGGAAACGGGAAAGAGATCAGCTTGGACCTTGAACCGGAGGGTGACGGCCTGCGCCTTCGCTACCGCGATAACGCGAAGCATGGCAAGCCCTGGGCTTATGCCGACAGGACCCTGGCGGAACAAATGCTTCAGCGCGTGGGAGCCTCGCTTCAGGACAGCGCGGAATCACCCGAGGGATGGCAGCTGACCGCCTTCTTCAAGACGCTTGACTCGCCGCCTGATTCAAACGCGACAGCAGAAGCAGAATATAGCTGATATCCAGCGGCTTTTGCGCCACGCAGTGCAGATCGTTATTCAGAAGTTTCTTCAAGGGTTCCACCAGTTGAGGCTGGGAACTCAGGACGATGAAAACGCCGCGATGCGTTTTGAGTCGGGCCAGATCTTTCTTGGCTTCATCGAGCGTTAAATTATCGACATCAAAAACTATGGGATAAACTCCATTCAGCGCCTGCCGCACCAGAAGGTCGATGTCTCCGCCTGTGATCACGGTGAAATTAAGGGCTTCAAAAAGCGTCTGATAACGCTTCCTCGTCCCGATATCGCGCGAGACGATGACGAGCGATTCCTTGACCAGATCCTTCTTCAGGTTCTGCCCGGATTTCAGATAGGCGCGGGTCATGTCGGTGACGGTCAGCATACCGAGTATATCTTTTTCATGGACCGAACCATCATTCACAGGGAAGTGGCGCAGATGTTTCTGAAAGAACATCTCGCGCACATCCTCTTCAAGATGGGAAAGGCGGGCAAAGGCCACGGGCCGGGTCATGAACGCGGCGACGCTGGCATGAAGCTTCTCCTGCTTTTCGAGCAGCGTGAACTTCTGGACGATATCGCGCTCCGTGACGATGCCAACGACATGGCGATCGTGATTGAGCACGAGGATGCTGCTGATATTCTGGTCGCGCATGGTGGCCACGACATCGGTCATCGTCTGTTCGGCTTCGACGAATACCAGACGGCGCTTGATGAGTTCTTTCATGGGTGAGGCCCTCCTCTCCCTTCCATTGTCAAGGGACCGGGGGAGAGCCGTCAATGGCCTTAGCTGCGAAGATCACGGAAAAGGGGCGTTGCTTCCGGGGCGAGACTAGGCGGATTGATAACAAAACGCCGAATTTCCCGCTCGGGAAGGGGGATGGCCCGCGACTGGTTCAGGACCTGAAAGAATTCCTCTTTACGGAGGCGTGGAAGCGAGGCCTTCTGTTCGGGACTCATCTCTTTCAAGGCGCCCTTCAGATAATAAAGAGCCTGAAGCTGAAGGATGCGGCCTTTCTTCTGGACGGCCGTCTGGTAAGCGAGGCCACGCTCGCGGTCGGAGGCATTGTGATAGCAGCCGACCCACTGGCGCGAGCAGCGCTGATAGATATGCTCTCCGAATTTTTCCAGCAGATATTCAACCTGGGCACTGGGGGACAGCATCCGGATGGGGTCTTTGCCAAAGCCGTCATGGTGCCAGCTCCAGTTGAACTGCATGGCACCAATATCAACGCTGGCAGCCTTTTCGGGGTTACGGCGGGATTTCTTCTGCAGATCTTTAAGAAAGTCGATGGCGGCCGGGCCTCGATAAACGCGTCCGCCTTCTGTTGCATTGTCCCTTGCGATGACAAAACGGAAACTTGATTCCTGATTGACGATCTGCCAGATGATATCGGGATTCGTTGTCTGGCAGGCCGCGTAGGCCAGCTCTTCCAGGTAGGGGCGCTCCCCATTGGAAAGGATGCTGGGGTTGACTTTCGCAGCGGTTTCCTGAAAGACCGTTTCGCAGTTTTGTCCGGCGTGAGCAGCCGCATACAAGATTACGCTGAGGGTGAAAGGACCCATTTGTGACAAGCCTCTTCAAGTGGTTCGAGAGCCTTGCTGCAAAAGCCATGCACGGGACGGCCTTTGTATCAAAGCAATGACTTGACAGACACATTTGACTGTGAAGTCGACACTGTTGTCGCCCCCTATTCGGGGGTGGGCTGAATATTACGTCGATTACGCGAAAAATGGAAGACCAGGAATCATGCAGAGTCGAATTGCCCGATTTCAGGCTCAAGCAGAATCGCTCCAGGGCTCGTCCAAAGCCTTGTCCAGAGCCTCACCCCAACGCACAAGAAGAAAAGTGACATCATCGCTTGGCTTGTGTTCTTTCCAAACATGAAAGGCTTCTTCCAGAATCTGGCGTCTTAAATCATGAGGAGATCGTGAGTTCTCCAGAATTTTTTCGAGCGTTCTGAGATTCATCTTTTCGCCCTGCGGCCCTACATTTTCGAGGAGTCCGTCGGTGAAGAGGAAAAGCGCATCGCCTTTTTCAAGTTGGAAGCTGCGCGGTTTCCAGTTGCCATCGGTGCGATGCCCAAGAGGACTGCCTGCGGCTTTCAGGCCACTGATTCGATTCCGACCGAGCAGAAGGCCGGGCTGGTGTCCGGCGCTGATCATCGTTCCCGCGCCGGTTTTGGTGTCGATACCAATGAACACCATCGTCATGAGTCGATCGACTTTCGCGCCGGTCTCCAAGACGGTTTGATTCGTTGCTTTGACCAGGGTCATGAGAGTCTCTTCCAGGCTCAGCTTCACGCTCGCTGAACGGAAGGCATAAAGCGTGGAGTACAAAGAACCTGCAGCGGTCCCGGTAATCAAGGACGACGGGACGCCATGACCGGTGACGTCACCCACGAAAAGGTAGAGTCGGCCCTGCTCCTCATCCTCGAAGAAACCGAACCAGTCGCCGCCGCTGATTTCCGCGGAACGATAATAGTGCGATATCGCGTAATGCGGACTTATGGATTGATTCGGCAGCAAGGCGCTCTGCACCTGCCGCACCTCGCGGAATGAAGCCTCCAGTGAACTGGCCTTGGAGGAAAGTTCAATGCGCCCGGCGGTGATCTGCGCGAGCAATTCGAGAACTTCTATTTTCTGCCCGTTGAAGGCATGCGACATCTGTCGATGTTCAAGATAAAGCACTCCCAGGAGCTCATAGGCATCCCGATCACCCGTGATGATCGGCAGGCAGACGATAGCCCTGACGCCGGTTTTGATGATGTAAAGCTCTTTTTCAAGCCCCGGAAGCATGCTCTGCGCGACATGAGCGTCGTCGATCACCAGCTTGCTTCTGGTGCGTTCGATATAACCGATCACCGGCCAACAGACGCTTGAGGAATCCTGAATAGCATCCGGGCTTTTAACGTCGACCTGACCATCCTGAAAGGTGGCAATCACGTTCCAGCGGTGCGATACGCCATCGCGGGTGAGCAATTGACCGGTCTGCGCTCCGGAAAGTTGCGACGCATAGGCGATCACTTTCTTGAAGAGCAGGCGATCGTCCGATTCACGGGCGATGTCCGCGATCGCGGTGCGGAAGGAGGTCAGCTCGTTGCCGCCGGTGCTGACCAGATCCTCGATGGGAGCCATGGGCGAAGTCAGCGCCACGCGCCCTAAAAGGGCCTGGGCCTTGCGTACCCCGCCCCATTCCGCATAAAGGCGCAGGGCCAAACCCAGCCAATGATCAGCGCTTTCCTGAAGCCGCATCGACTTACAGAGAAAGCCGAGCTGCTCGGCCGCCAGAGCCTCTTCAAAACCAAAGCCCGAGGCGCGCGCGGCCAGCATCGCCTCATGAAGAAGACGCATGGCGTCCTCGGATTTTTCATGCAGAAGGGCCCATTCGGCTTCCAAGATGAAGACTCGATGCTGCACATTGCACGGCACCTGGCCCATGAAGCGCCGCAGCTGCCGCAGATTTTTTTTCGCCTTCCGCTCCAGCCGCCGCTTGTCCAGGCCCTCCGTCCCGGCCGCCAGACGCAGGCTCGCCAGCGCCCCATAGAACAGGACCGTCGTCAGCCCCCACGATCCCAGCACCGCTTCCCTGAGTTTCAGGGCTTCATCGGCATAATGGGCCGCGACCGTCCATTCATCAGCATAGAAGGCCAGCATGAGCTTGGCAGAATGATAGTAGAATGCGCAGTCCTGAACGGTATGCAGGAAATTGCTGTAGTCGTCTTCATTGAAAGCTGAACCTTTCAAGGATAAACCGTCCTGGGTTTCCCCAAGCAGGACCGCCGCGGCCTCGACGAACACGCTGCGATGCGGAATCAGGTGCTCCTGGTGCAGTTCATCCAGAAGGCGCGCGTATTTTCGCATCTCATCCTGAAAGATTTTCAGGGGCCGACCCGATTGAAAACTATAAATGGCATAAAGGTTGAAGGAGTGAGTGGCGAACTCGTAATCGCCGCAGTCAAGGGCCTTTTGAAAGTTACCCAGGAGCGATTGAATACTGCGCCCGATCGGTTCGAGCCAGGGCCTTATAAAGCCTTGGTAGAGGAGTTCCACGCGACAGCGGGTGCTGGAACTGCCGACGCTGCGGGCTTTTTCCCGCGCGACGGCCGAGAGATCCGCGGCATAGGAGATACGACCTGTCAGCGCCAGAAGTATGAGACTGAAACTCTGACAAATCACGGGCATTTCTGCGGTCGTGCCTTTTTCGTGCGCCATCAGAATGCCTTTGCAGACAAAGAGTGGCGCCAGGAAGGGTTCCACCAGATAGGAGGCTGATGACAAACGCTGGCTTAAACGAAAGGCGGCATCCATTTTCGCATCGACCGTCGGGCCCTTTTGCATGATGGTTTCCATCACATGGCGCGGATCGCCGAGCCGGATGACTTTGAGCAGCTCCCGCATGAGTTGGGCACGGCCAACGAATTCGGGAACGGCGAGGCCCAGCTCAAAAATGACCCGCTTGCCATAGAGGATGCCCTGAAAGATGTTGCGACGGAGCAGGTCTTCGACCATGAGCTCCTGGCAGGTAAAGGCGTCCAGAGGATTGCGCGCGTTATCGACGACCTCGCGGACGGCGGCATCCAGCTCGTCACGGAGTTCATACATGAAGGCGGCCGCTGCCTTTTCTGTGAGCAGGTCCACGCAAAGCTGATAGTGCTTTTCCCAGCGATCAGCGCCGAAGCAGGACAGTGCCTGCTCGACCAGATGGAGACAGAGTTCATAATCACAGATTTTCCGCGCCTCGCGGGCGGCCAGAAGATTGATGCGGGCCACTTCTTCCGCATGGAAGAAGGCCTTCTGCAAACGCGCCTCATCCAGACAGCGGGCCGCTTTCATAAGGGTCTGCATACGGATGCTGCCGTTGCCTTTGACACGGAGATAAAGATAAATCTGTTCATGAAGCGTCCGACTCTCGGCCGGCGAGAGTCGGTGCAAGATGTTATCGCGCAAACTTTTGGCGGCGAACATGAAACCGCAGTTACGGGTGGGCTGCACCTGGAACTGGCGGAACTCACTTGTGCGCAAGGCGACGATCAGACCGCTTTGTATGGCGTCATGCAGCGTATCATAGAGGCCACAGCGCACCGCACCGGGTGGCAGGAGCGCCTGCAGGTCATTGCTTTCAAAGCTGATGCCTAAGATCGCGGCATATTTCAGATACTCAAAGCCCGGATGCCAGCGCCACTCTTCCTGCAGACTCACCATGTTGGGTGACATGGCCTGGCAGATGCGCACGACATCATCACGGATCTGCCAGCGATGCTGCTCGGCATCAAAGCGCAGAGCCCCCATGCCGCAGAGTTTTTCGATGACGGATGCGATCACGCTCGCGTCGCCATGGCTCATAAGATGCAGCTGCTCGCCGAGCGCCTGAAATTTTTCATCGCTGCTGCGCGCCATGTCCTGAACCATCTGCACGATGTCGCGCCGCTCGGGACGCGGCACCTGGATTTCCAGGAACGAGGACTGCTGCGCGGCCTCCTGCAGAAACTCGCGGAAGGTCGCCGTGACTTCAGGATCATTTTCCCGGAAGGCGCCGATGAAAAGAAGATGCGGCACGGGATCATAAAGAGTGAGGCTTTTTAAAATCCTTGCCGAGCTGCCATCCAAAAATTGCAGCTGATCCAAAAAGAGCAAGAGCGGATGATTCGGTTCACAGAGCACCCGCACCAGATTTTTCAGGGTCAATTCGAAACGGCTTTCCTGCTGCTTCGGCGGCAGATTCTGCAGCGGCGCAAGACCGGGACAGAGCTGATCGAGGCTGGGCAGAAGATCCAGGAGCACGGCGAGGTTGAGTCCGCAGGCTTCCGTTATTTTTTTACGCCAGTATTCAAGTTCATTTTTGGGCCGGTAGAGAAGCTGCATGAGATGCAGATCAAGCACCAAAGCGAGGCTTTCATAGGGAATGCCGAGGCGGTGCTTCTGTAAAGATCCCTGCAGGAGGTAGCCGCGGCTCTTGGCCAGAGGCCGCCAGAGTTCCTTGACCAAAAGAGCCTTGCCCGCATATTCCGGCCCCCGCAGCATGATGAAGGTGGGCCGGCCTTCCAAAAAGCGATCGACGCCGCGAATCAGAGTCTGCAGCGCGTCGGCGCGTCCATAGATTTTTTCCGGTATCGTGAGTTTATCGAGCACGTCGGTGCTGGCGAGCGGAAAACGCGTGCTGCCGGGCATACGCCCTTCGACAATGGCGGCGGCCTGCCCGAGGTCTGTTCGTATGCCATCGAAGGTGAGGTAGCGATCAACCGGGACCTTTTCCAAAAGTTTTTGAACGATCTGGGAAAGAGGAATCGGCAGGCCTTCGATGCTTTTATGCAGGGGCTTGGGAATCACGGACAGATGCTGATAGAGAAGCTCGCGCGCATCACTGCTCTGAAAGGCGTTGCTGCCGGACAGGATGCGGTACAAAACCTGGCCCAGGGCATAATAATCACTGGCGCGCGACAGGCGATTTTCGATCTGGCCGAACTGCTCGGGAGCCATGAAAGGCAGGGACACCTGGGGAAAGGGAATATCCTGCACCAGGGCTCCGCGATGGCCTTCATGCACCGAGAAATAAAGGTCCTGAAAGATGATGGTCTCGCCGTCCTTGGTGATTCGGATGAGATGCGGGCAGAGCGTGCGATGAATCAGCGAGACTTCATGCATCATGCTCAGGGCATCCAGTATTTTGCGTCCGACCCGCAGTTTTTCGGCGAGGGTCAGCGTTTCGATGTGAAGATAATGATCAAGACTCAAGGTTTCATGGAATTGATAGGCGGCCCAGGTGCTTGTGCCTTCGTGCCAAAGGCTGATCAATTCAGGAAAGCAGGGCAGACGAAAACTTTCGAGCAGCTGGGCTTCCGCTTCCAATAGCCCGACGTCCCATTCGGGATGAAAGGCGTTGTCGAAGGATTTCAAAAGGACCCGCGTCCCATCCGAAGTCCGCGCCCGAGCCACACGGATGCCGCAGAGCTCGTAAAGAAGCTCGACATCGGTGAAGAGTTGGCTGGACCATGCGCTCATGCGGGTTCCTGGATTGTGTTAAATCCCCTTTCTGTTTCGGGGCTTTGCTGGAAAGATTGAGGGTTTACGAGGCTCGCCGTCTAAAACAAGAGAGGAATTTTGAATGTTTATGCTTTTGACCAAGTGGTGAAGCTTTGACAAATGGAGCCCAGGGATATCCATGATTTAGGTCGTGCCCATTTCTTGCATGTTTCCCTCTATACTTCTTGAGGGAATTATGCGGCAGGCCGTAGTCCTGGGTCTGAGTTTGCTATGGGCAAGCTGTAGCGTCTTGCGCTCCAAACCCAAGGTGAGTTATCCGGTGCGGGCGGATACCTTTGCGCTTTCCATTGTGGAGTATTCCTCGCCCATTTCTGCCATGAATGAATGCACGGGTGCCGAATATTCCAACATCAGCTGCCCTTTCCGTGTGAAACGAACGATTTCCTTTCAGGAATCATTTGTTGAGGAAGAACGCTGCAGCTGTTTTCCAGAAATCACGCATCAAAAGACACCTCTGAGTCATGAGGAAAAAGAGTTCTATCTGGGAATGGCTCAGAACATTCACACACTGGATGATCATGGCAGTTCCTGCGTTGCGGATTTCATCCCTGCAGCTCTCATCCTTCAAGGTCGCGTGGGCGAGGAAACATTCTTGATCACAAAACCAGGCTGGAAGAGCTGCGGCTCCCGTGTGGCTTACGTTGATGAGATCGCGGCCAACAGCTTGAATGATAGTCTTGGTTATGCAGCGAGGCGAGCCCCTATCACTCAAGAACGCGCGCTACGCAAAATTTATAACGAGCATAATGGATTTTCGATAGTCTTTCCCCAGCTCTTGCCAGGCAATCCAGCCTGCCCCTGGCAAAGGTCCTATACCTATAATGCGGACGCACGCAGTATCGAAGTCTCACGCTGTGACGGCGATCGCGGTCTGGGATCGCGAACGATTCCGTTCGACGAAACCGAAAACGAAAGACTCCTGACCGCGCTCAGGGCTCTGGAAGCACCCACTGTTGACGCCTACGCCTGGTCCTGTATGTCTCGCCCCGTCGTAAGCTTTGAACTGTATAAAAAAAATGGGAAGCCCGATCCCTTTGAGTTCGATGGCACGGCCTGTCACCCCAAGGGACTGCCGCAGGCGGTGGATTACCGTCGCCGCCTGTTCACCCCGAGCGCAGCGGGTTTCATCGACCTTCTGGAAGCCTATGACAATTTTTAAGCGGCTTGACTTGCCGCCAGGTCCAGGGTAGGAAACTTTTTCCCATTGATCTGGGTATTCAGGATCATGAACAATAGAAGTATGAACAATCGCTTTACCATAAAATCAGTCGCTGTGGCTCAGGAACGCTTTGAGCTGGAACTTTTCGCGGACCTTGACCGTGAATTCTCGGCTCATTTTGATGAACTGAGCGATCCTGCCAAGGATCTTCCCGAGCCGCCTCTCTTTGGCAGCCTCTGGCCTGCTGCGGAAGGTCTGGCCAACTATCTTCTGCAAAAAGACTGGCCGCTCCGCGGGCAAAGGGTTTTGGAAATCGGCTGCGGCCTTGGCCTGCCGAGTCTTCTTTGCGCCAAGCTCGGAGCCCAGGTGGAAACCATGGATCACCATCCCGGCGTCGCCTCGCTCCTGGCCCGCAACTGTCAGCGGAATAAGCTGAAGACCCTGACCTTTCATCTCGCGTCCTTTCAAAATACCAGCGCGCGCCTCGGAACCTTTGATCTGATCATCGGCAGCGACATCCTCTATGAGCCGGATCTTTATCCGAAACTTGAGGATTTCATCCTGCGTCACGCCGCTCAAAAATGTCTGATTATTATTGCCGATCCCGGTCGCTACGCGGTGTCCCGCTTTGGGTCGAGCCTGAAGACGAAGGGGCAGTATAAGCTTGAAAAGCTCATGATTTCCGGTCATGAGCTTCCCATTGAGATTCATTCGTTTCAGCTGACACGCTAGGCGGCAGCTCCCGACGACGTCGGCGCCGCGTCCTGCTCATCCAAGGGCTCATCATCCCCCTGATTGGCCTTCAGCACACGCAGACCATCCTTCAATCGAGCCTTCAGATTCCGCTGGGTTTCTGCGAGGGCATACTTATTTTCATCGACCAGCATATGCATCTGCTCCTGCACGAGTTCGCGACGTCGTGGTTCGATGCAGCTAAGGAGCGCGGCTTTCTTCTGATCATCCGGGAAGGCCGACGCCAGCACAGCGAGTTCATAGTTCGAGAACGGCCCGAGCAGGTCCGCACGCACACTATCCGGCTGCGCAAAGAAGCTGCCGATTGTAACCACGCGCCGGCGCAGCTGACGTCCCACCGTGGGATTGCTGAGGCTGATCTGTTCCATCAGATCGTCTTCCATATCCTCGCCGCTCTGGGCGATGATGCTTTCGTAATGAGCGAGGTAAGGCAGATAACGATCCTCGCGTTTGCGCGTCAGGTAATGCTGAAGGACCCCATCTATTTCCCGATCCGCATGACCGGCATCCAAAGCTTCGGGCATCTCAGCCAGGGCTTTGAGCACGAGGTCCTTTTCCTGGGGCTGGCGCTTGAAGTTCTGAATGAGCTGCACAAGGGCCGGTGCATCGAGATAGAGCATGAAGCGACGCAGACCGTCTTCTGTTTTCAACTGACGGGCGATGAAGGCCAGTTCATCCGCTTTCAAACCACCCACGGCTCGCTGCAGATTATCATTGAGCGCGGCGCGCGTTCCACCCTTCCATCCGGCAGCCAAAAGCCTTGTTTGATAGGCCTCGGCGATTTCGTAAAGGACTTCGGTTTTATCCGAGACAGCATGCTCTGCACGTTGAATCAAGCGCAGCATCGTATCCTTCTGATCAGGAGCCAGCTGTTCAAAGATGCGATTCGCATGCTGCGGTCCCAGGAGTTCAAGTACAAGCACGGCTTTGAAGGCCTGGCCGTCCTGGGTCAGAAAACTCTGGATCATTTCCATCGCTATGGGATCGGACGGTACTTTATGCTGTTTTTGCAGCTCCTGCAGCATCTCGCGAAGCTCAGGGTAGCTGGGCTGCTGGGACTTATTGCTGGTCGCTACCGCTGTGCCGCCACTCAAAGGGGATGTGGATGCAGGTGGCGCACGGTCCGCGCTTTCCGATGAACTGCCGCCGCCGGAGCCTGAACGAGCCATGGAATCCGCCACGCCTTTGATGGATTTGGCAATGGCACCAAACGCCCCCTGGATCGAACCCAGGCCGGTCGCCATCGAACGGGAAGGCAGAAAGGCCAAGGTAAAAATACCGCCATAGATCAAAATCAAAACAATGGCCGCTCCGACTGGATTGGCTTTGGCAAAATCCCAGAATTCCTGAAAGCTGTTGCCGCTTGCGGCTGGGGCTGCGGCACCCGGGGTCTTCTCGCTGCTCGCGAGTTTATCCTGCAGATCGCGCAGCTCCTCTTTCAGCTGCTCGCGCTCTTTTTCAAACTGAGCCTTCAGCTCTTCGACCGCCGCGTTATTCGCAACGGCACCGGGCGCTGCGCTTAAACCGGGAATGGGTTTGGCTGGTTCTTCCACATTCAGGGGAACGCTTTGCAGCTCCAAAGGCACCTGAGCGCCCATGAGCTGCTCCAGGCGCTTGCTCAGGAGGTTTTGCAGAGTGGATTTGGTTTGACCATCCATCCACTGCGGAACGAGGACCTTGACTTTCAGGTCCTGGAGTTTTTTCAGCTGCGCAGGCTGCGGCAGACCCTGATAGGATTCGGGGATGATGGAGTCGGGTGCATAAGGAACATCACCTATACCGCGCGCATTCGCTGGCATTTTAAAATTGATGTCCATCGCGTACTGATGCGGCTTCAGATATTTCTGCAGGATGGACTCCAGCTCGCTTTCAAAAGCGTGCCGAACCAGGGCCGTTTGCGACTCGGCGGATGGCGTGATGGCCACTTCCTTGGTACGCGCTCCTTGTGCCCATGAAACACCGGATGCTAGAATGAGGAAAAGCACGAAGGCTGCAGACTTGCCACTGACCATGGGAAACTTCCTTTACGGACAGCAAACAGGGCGAATTGCACCTGATATCTGGGCTTATCGTCGGTTATCAGCCGAGGTTAAGGGAATTATGAATAAGAAAAAATTTCTAATGCTTTTCGCGAGCTTATCCCTGACCGGCGGCTGCGCAACCAAAACCCTGACCCTCGTCAGCAATGAAAAAGCCAACATCAGCCTTGTCGATTACGACGACCAGGCCGGTGAAGGCGATCTGGTCGGGGAAACGCCGGTCGCCATTGAAGTCGATAAACTCAAACGACAGTATATTCGCGTCTGGGGTGAAGACCTGCATCCCCAGTTCTGGGTTGTGAAACCCCTGGAAGACAGCAAAACAGAAATCACTTTGCGCCTGGATCGCAAGGAAGACTCCGGTGAGAGCGATGCCGCGCTCCGACTGCAGGAACTCAATCGCTCCTTCCGCATGATGATGCGCGCCTACAAAGCCCTGACGGCCAAAGACCTGGAAACAGCCCGAGAAATATCTAAACAAATCAATCAGTTACAACCCGATATCGCCGCCCCTCACATCATCACCGGCCTTAGCTTTTTAGCGGAGGGCAATAAGTCCAAGGCGCGCGCTTCCTTTCTGAAAGCCAAGAATCTGGACCCAGAGGACCGCGATCTTGAAGAACTCCTGCGCTTGAGCAACCCATGAAAAAACTTCTGGCGCTTTGTTTTCTGGCCAGTTCCGCCGTGGCTCAGGATCGCGATAGCGAGACGAGGGTCAGCAAGACCATTCCCGTACCAGCGAAAGATCCCTGGGACCTTGATCTCCATTTTGGAGCGGGCTTCGGCACCTTCACCACCAAAGACAATTTCTCGAAAAGCTTTGGCGGTCTTCTGACCGGCGCCAGCGTTTATAATGAATATCTCCTCTCCCGCTTTACCAGCTCCGCAGGTTTTGACTTTCTCATCGATGGCGGCAGTCTTCAGGTCATTCGCAAAGGCGTTCATGGCAGTCTCGTCTGGAATTTTCTGGGCGGGAAAAAGCAGCAGATCCATCGTCTCCGCGCCGGCACCTTTGCCAGCAGCAACGATTTTGCGTTGGGCTGGGCCTGGCGGCTCGGTTATGCCAGCTTTTCGGCCACGCCTTCGGCCGTCGGCGCTTTGGAACTGACCGGATCCAACCTTCATCTCGATACCGGCCTTCGTATGACGTGGAAGTATGGATCGCAGTCCAGCCTGGGCGTCGACGCCATGGTCACCCTTCTCTCGATGGCCATGAGCATCGAGAAGTCGACCCAAAGGGCCACCGAGCTCACCCTGTCCTGGCGTTATTACCTCTGATATGAAGACCTGCGGTATTCCTTCCCCAGTAAAATAAAGCAGCCAAACATTTCGGCTTTGGCCGATTCTTACCTTAAAAAAGAAACAAGTCCGAGCCCGCGTCTCAAGTTCGGGAAATCCCAGCCGAAGCTTTCTTATGATGGGGTTCACCCTTTTTAGGCTTGGGAAACATGCAAACGCGAAGCCTCGTATTGTTCATGATGCTCTTCGCACTGCTGTCCTGCAATAAGTTGCAGACGGCAGGCGAAGCGAATCCTATTACCTTCTCCGGCATAACGGGCATACAGGCCAGTTCTGATAATAGTTATATCCTGACCTGGAAGATTCCCTTTACCGTCTTCATCGAAAACTACGAAGTCTATGTTCAGCCGATACAGGCGGCCGATGCCGACGCGCTGATAGCCGCTGCAGCGTCCAGCAGTTCCGATAAAAAAGACGGCCCCGCGGCGGAAAGCACGGATGTATCCCAGGCCGTGACGGTGACCGACGCCTTCAACCCCATGACCAAGGGCAAGCTCGTGGCCCTGGTCAGTGCCGACCGCAGTTCCTACCGCACCGCGAGTCTTGATGAAGGCATCTACCTCTTCCAGGTGCGCGCCCTCGCCGCTGATGGACGGCGCGATAACAACGTGAGTGCGCGCATCGTCAGGGTCAGTGCCGGCCAGCTCTTCAAAGGTCTTCAGATCGCTGAAGTCATTGGCTCGGATGCTCATCTGAAGTGGATCCCCTATCCGAACATCAGGGCCACCGACAGCTACCAGTATATCGTTTACAAAGGACCCGCCTTCAATGAGCGCGTGGCCTATACCAAGGAATCGGAAGTCAGCATTTCCCTGCTCAAGGAAAACAGCGGCGACACTCTCTATTACGGCGTTCGCTTTGTCGATGCCAAAGGCGTCGAGGATAGCAACACCACGCTCCTGCCCTTGACGGTTCCCGTCATCAATAAGAACTTCCTTGGCTGCCTATCGGTCCAGGGTTTGGGGGCAGATCGCCTCAAAGTCAATTTTGAATGGCCCTCGGAAAACTATACGGCCATGCGCATCTACAGAAACCAGCAGGAAGCCTTCGTGACTCTGGATCGCGGGGTCACGAGCTTCGTCGATCGCGGGCTGGTGGAAGGTGAATACTACACCTATACCTGCCAGGGCGTGGCGGGCAAGGATGTGATCGCCGGCAGCAACCAGATCAAAGGTGCGACGCTGTCGAGTAACCCGCCGACCTTCAAAGGCATCACCAACGTCAAGGCTGATGATGCGCATCAGGCCACTGTTTCCTGGGGCGTGACGACGGGAGTTCCAGCGCAGTCCTTCACGGTCTATGCGAATCCCGGCAGCAGCGTGGACTGGGCCGCGCAACCTTCTGCCACCATCGAACCGAGCGTTTTGCAGACTCCCATCAAAAATCTGGGTGACGATCTCCCCTATGCCTTCGGTGTCAGGGCCTGCGGGGTGAGCGTCTGCGATCCCAATACCGAGCAGATTCTTATCAACATGCCGGACGATGGCGCGCCCAAAACAATCGGAGCGGAAAGCGCCGTGGTCAGCACGGGGCAAATTCTGATTCAGGCGCCCTGGAGCCCCGAGCAGGGCGGTATACTCAAACGTAAGGTCTTTACGAAAGTCGGCGGCGACCCCAGCACTGATATCAGTGTCTATACACTGGCGCAAACCGTGGTCGTCACGAACCCTATCAACCCGCCCCGTCTTCTGACGCTCAATGATGTGACCAGCGCGCGGACCTATCACATCATCGTGCGCGATGAAGACAAGCATGGAAATATCAGCAGCAATTCGCGGGTCGTCACCGTCACGGTCGGGGACCTGCGTCCTCCCGATTTCAATGGTCTGAATGCCAACGGACTTCTTCCAGGCGCCAGCGGCCAGGAGGAAACGACCCTGATCGCGAACTTCCGCGCGATTCAGAATTATCAGCAGCATCCGCGCGGGGCCTTTGGCTATCGCTTCTATGTGCGCGAAGGCGGTGGTGCCGCCTGCCACGAGGATCACTATAAATTTCAGGTCGATGCCCTCACCGTTCCCGAAGGGGATGCGAATTACACCATACCCGGGCTGAAGGCGAAGACGCTCTATTCCGTCTGTATCAAAGCCATTGATGCCAATGGCAACCTTTCAAGCAACACCAACTATTTGAGCCGGCAAACCCAGGATAAGACCGCGCCGGATTTCGATGGCATTCAAACCCTCAGCTTCGATGCGGACAAAGGTGTGGTGAAGCTGACCTGGAACCCGTCTTCATCAGCTGATATTGGCAGCTATAAGATCGACACCTGGCTGACGCTGAAGAACAGCGCGACGGCCCTGCCGATCACCATCCAAAGGACGGCAGCGCAATCGCCGAACTCCTTCAGCTTTGACAGTACGGTCGTCCCCTTCCAAAGTGAGGCCACTCTGGAAGTCGCGGTGAATGCCTGCGACAACGCCGACAGCATCACCGACGGCAGTAAAAACTGCAGCGTCTTCGCCCGGGCTCAGGCCCTTTCCATGACCTTTGCCGATATCCAGCCGCCACCTGGATTCATGGGTATCGCGGCCTCGTCGGACCTGATCGCTACCACCGAAGGCCAGGTCACCGTGAAATGGATTGAACCCACGGACTGGGCGGATTATGCAGGCTTTCAGGTCTATACCCTGGATGGTTCCAATGCTCTGACCCTGGTGAAAGATTGTGCCTGCAGTCAGATGCCGGGCTGCCTGGATCATATCAGCAGCTGCCAGGTGACGGGATTAAATGACTTCCGCACCTATCGTTTTCATGTGCGCGCTTATGATGTTGCCAGAAACTTCACCATACTCGATCCCATCATGTCCTTTGCCGACAAGCGGACGATCGACCTGACCAGGCCGACCTTCGTTTCGAACCTGGCCTTGAACTTTCAAGACGGCGGTTCGATGCTGAACTGGGCAGCGGCCAGTGACAATCAGTATGCGCAGGAGCAAGGCGCGACCCTCACCTATCGCGTCTATCGTAAAACCGGCAGCAACTTTGCCAACCTTCTTAACCCCGGGGCTGCTGGACCGGCGCTCGTGGAACTGTCTGATCGCAGCTACTTCGATGCCAGCAACCTCGTCAGCGGTACGACCTACTATTATACGGTCTGCGCTGTGGATGCGAGCGGCAATGAAGCCTGTGACGGTACCTATAAATCCGTTCAAACACCTGACCTTGTCCCCCCGACCATCAGCGCGCTGACCACCAATAAGACGTCCAGCGCAAAATCCTGGAACCTGAATTGGACAGCGGCGGATAACACGACGAGCAACGCCAATCTATTGTTCCGCATCAAAGCCCGGATATCCACGGATCCGACGGAAAAAGTCCAGGACTCCGATCCCACGATCTTCACGGCCACCGGCGCCAGCAGCGCCACGGGCCTTACCGGTCCTGTGAACACGGACGCCTATATCCATTACCTCCTCATGGTCACCGATGAAGCCGGTAACACGACGACCAGGCAGATTGATATTCAATCTTTGAACCTGATCACCATCACCGCCGTCCGCACGTCCGAAGGGCCGACGACCGGCAACCGTTTGATTCTGGTCGAGGGCAGCGGCTTTCATAACAGCTCCGCCGTCAGCATCGGCGGAACAAACTGTCAGAATACCCAGATCGTCTCGTCACGTCATATCCTCTGCCGGACTCCTGCGAAATCGCAGAATACCTATTCCTTGACCATCAGCAACAGCGATGGGTCCTCGGCTACGATGAATAATGCCTACACCTACTGTACGGCCGACGTGAACTGCACCAACATCTGCAATAACCCCGGCAGCTGGGAGTCATCCTTCGCGCTGCAGACCGGCCGCGGCACGACTGTGACCACGCCTTATATCATCTGCAACGCCACGCATCTGAATAACATCCGCACGATTGCGAACGGCCGCTATTTCTCGGTTATGGAGAACATCGACCTCAACGGCGTGGCCTGGACCCCGCTTGTCACGCAATCCAGCGCCACCTTCCAGGGCAACTTCACGGGGAACGGCAATATAATCGCCAATTTCTCGTACAACAACACGAATCAGGATGATTACGGCTTCTTCAAATACATCTCGGGCAACAGCAAAGTCTCGTCGCTGAAGTTCATCAATGTGAACATCAATGCGCGGGATCGCGTCGGGGCTCTGGTCGGTGATACAGCGAACGATGCGAACACAGTGATTCAGGACATCATGATGTCAGGAACCGTGAACGGTCGCCAGGATGTGGGTGGCATCCTGGGTCGCGCGATGGTGCAGTCGTTCGATATGTCGGCTTATGGAACGATCAATGGCAAGGTCACGGTCGGAGGCGTCATCGGCTATAAGACCAAGAACGCGTCCAACCTCTATTTTGAAGGGACGGTCACGACGGTTCCCGCAGGCACGACCTGCAATACCGGGGGCGTCGTCGGCTACTGGGATGGCAATAACGGAACAGCCAGTGATATCAACGCCGCCGCAACGGTCCGCTGCGAACGCTTCTCTGCCGTCGAGATGCTGGAAACTGGCGGCCTCGTCGGACGTTTGAATGATCATACGATCAGCAATAGCTGGTTCAGCGGGACAGTGATTGGCGATCGTCGCACGGGCGGCGCAGTCGGTACTGTCGTCCGCGGCGGCGTGGAAGGTGTGCAGGTGCTCGGTACGGTCACGGGCGGGCATTCCGCTTATGTCAACAGCGGTTATGAAACAGGAGGCGTCGTCGGTCTCCTTTATCGCGCCGTTCTTAAAAACAGCACGTCCTCCGCTGCGGTCACCTCGTATTACAGTTATGTAGGTGGCCTTGTCGGCAACTCAGCTGGTGGGGCGCAGCCTTCAGGAACGGATCGCAGAAACCTGATTCAGAGCAGCGCCGCCTACGGAGCTGTGCAAAATCTCGGGGGCTATCGAACCGGTGGCGCCATCGGCAGTGCTTCGAACACCGATGTGATCAACACCGCAGCCAACGGTGATGTGAAGGGATCCAAAGGCCAGGCCGGTGGCTTTCTCGGCTGGTCTGAAGTCAGTGTGGTGATCGATGGAAGCTTCGCCAACGGTGATGTGGATAGCACAGGTTTTGATAACGTCGGCGGATTCGTAGGCATCACGGATGTGAATGGTGGTCATGTCATCACCAATTCCTTCGCCAAAGGTGATGTCGCAGGCAACAACAACATTGGTGGCTTTGCCGGCCAATGTCGGGGAACCTATACCTCCAATTACGCCACAGGACGGGTCGTCGGCAACTCGGTGGTCGGCGGTTTCTGCGGTCGTAACTACGACCTTTCGGGGGCCGTCAGCACGAAGATCGAGAAAAGTTTCGCAAGCGGCGCCGTCAGTGCCGCGGTGGATCATGTGGGTGGATTCATCGGTCACATCTATCGCTCCATGGAAATTCGTTATTCCTATGCCAGCGGTGACGTCACGGGGGATGCCAACGTCGGGGGCTTTGCGGGTTCCATGGACATGGGTCCCACGACAATCGAGAAAAACTATGCCACGGGCAAAGTCATCGGCAAAACCCGGGTCGGAGGCTTTCTGGGCTATGGCTATCGCTACGATGCCACGATGCAGGTCATGAACAACTATTCCCGCAGCGCCGTGCAGGGCGAGTCCGATGTCGGGGGCTTCGCGGGCCTGACCGGCGCCATCATTTCCAAATCTTATTCCACGGGCGCGGTGACCCAGGGGCAAACAGCGTCGAACCTGGGCGGCTTTATCGGTCGCTTCGTCAGCGGCGGAAGCATGTCCGCTCCCGAATGCTTTTACGATACCACCACATCAGGCCGCAGCACCAGTGCCGGCGGTACGGGCAAGACCAGTTTTGAAATGAAAGATCCCAGCACCTTTGTGAACTATGATCCTGCCATCTGGAATATCAAAAGTGGTGCGTATCCGACCCTTCTTGGGCCGGGGAGTTGAATGCCATGAAACGCTTACTCACAGGATTTCTCGGCTGCCTCGCTCTCATCCTTGGGATGATGGGCTGCGACAAGATTAAAACGCTTCAGGAATCCCAGCCTATCCTCTTCAAAGGCCTGAAAGGGATCGAGGTCGCAGCGAAGGGTGGCCTTATCCTCATGTGGGATCAACCGGCCGCCATCACGGTCGTCGGCTATCAAATCTATGTTCAGGATCTGACCGCCACGACCGCCACAACCAAACTTCTGGATGATGCCGGCAGTTCATCGACCGGCACGGCGACCGTTATCCTGGATTTGCCTGATGCGGAGTCACCGGTCACCAAAGGCAAGCTTTTGCAGGTGATTGCCGGAGATTTGAATAGCTATGAGATCGATACGCTCCTGCCCGGGCACTATGCCTTCCAGGTGCGGGCCGTGGCTGCTGATGGTCGCAGTGATACCAACACCCGTGTGGTGATCCTGAGCATTGAAAGCACCGTGGGCTATGAAGGTATCAGCAAAGCCGATCTCATCGGCGACGATGTGTTTTTGGAATGGCCTGCACTCGTCACGGCTCTGAAGGGCCAGGATGTGAACTACACCGTTTACGAGGGTCCGGCTTTCAGCAAACCCGTGGCCATTACCACGGATACCAAAATGCAGATCTCGGTCCGGGGCGTGCGTCCGGGCACAGTTCTGAGCTATGGTGTTCGCTCCACCGATCCCAAGGGTCGCACGGACCGCAATACCAAGGTCATCACCGTCGCGATCCCGGAATCAAGCGCAGTCTTTGAAGGCTGTTTGAAAGGCGAGGCGCGCGGCGCGGATCGTATCCGCATCCAGTTCACCTGGCCTGAAGAGGAATTTGAAACCTTCAAAATCTATCGCAATGGTACCCAGGTCTTTGCCACCCGCGATAAGGGTGTCACGGAATATATGGACGTTGGCCTGCAGGAAGGTGAAGTCTATCAGTATTCGTGCGTGGCGACATTCAAAGACCTGACCCTGACGGGCAATACCAAACTCACAGTCGGCACCCTGACCTCGAATGCCCCGACTTTCAAAGGCATTCGGACTGTGGAAATCACGTCCGCTCACACCGCGATGGTCCGTTGGGGCGTCAGCACCGGCGTTCCCACGCACAAATTCAAAGTCTATGCAAACCCAGGAACTCAGGTGGATTGGGAAGCTGATCCCATGACAATGGTCGGTGGCGATACGATGGAAGTCGAACTGCAGGACCTGGGTGATGATCTTCCCTATGCGTTTGGTGTAAGGGCCTGTTCGATCAAAGGGGTGTGCGACACCAACGATCTAGCCCTGCTGGCCAGCACAAGGGATGATGGAGCCCCGAAGACCACAGGAGCCTCGGCTCTGACCGTGCGTGACGGCGGCCTTGTGATCACAGCACCGTGGACGCCTTCCATGGGGGGCGTGGCCAAACGCTTTGTCTATATTAAAAAGGATGGGCCGGTCTCGACTCAGCTTACAGATTATGTGAATGCGATGACCGTGCCGGTGACCCTAGCAGGCAAGGTTCCCACGCAGCTGACCTACACCGGTATCACTGATAACACGACCTATCATGTCATCGTTCGCGATCAGGATCCGAGCGGCAGGACCAATACGGTGACCACGGCCCGCACGATTTTTTCAGGCGACACGACCGCTCCGAATTTCCCCGGCATGACGAGCCTTGTCAACGGCAGCAGCGGCCAGGAGGAAACCACTCTGCGGGCCCGTTTCACCGCTCTTGATGTTGAGTCGGACAGCAATAAGTACGGAACCTGGGAATATCTCGCCTATGTGCAGCCCGGTGGGGGCAACGCCTGTTCCTTGACCAGCATTCATCAGATTTTCCCGGCCAGCGCCTTCACCGCCACTCAGGAAGGTGAAGCGGTCATCACGGGCCTTGCTCCGAAAACCAATTATGGCGTTTGTCTGAAAGCCCGGGATAAAGCCGGCAATATCTCGGCCACCACGCTTGCATTGAATCGCTCGACTCTGGATATCACGGCCCCGACCTTTGATGGCGTGCAGACCGTGACCTTCAACAAGGAAAGCGGCAAACTCGCGCTCGCCTGGAGTCCGTCCACAGCCGCGGATATCTATGAATATCAGGTCCAAATCTGGAAGAGCAACCCTGATCGCACGCAGGTTCCCGTCACGCTTTTGAAACTGCCTGAGTCCACGGCTCGCACTGGCACCAGTCTGAGCAAGAGCACCATCAATCTGAATAGCGGCGAGGATATTTATGTCCTGGTCAACGCCTGTGATAACGGCGGCAGCATAGCCGGCGGGACTCAGAACTGCTCGGCGCTTGATGTTCCTAAAACTCTGACTTTGCCGGATATTGAACCGCCTCCAGGCTTCCTCGGTATTGCCGCCGAACCGGATCTGACAACGCCGGTCGAGGGGACGGTCAACGTCACCTGGATCGCGCCCAGTGATTGGACGGATTACAAAGGCTTTAAAGTTTATCTCGTGGATCAGGCCACCAACGCCCTTTTGGATTCACCGGTCTGGGAGTGTGCCTGCTCGGCCCAGGGTTGCCCTGTCCCGCTGCTCTCCTGTCCCATCACGGGTTTGAATCCCTTCCGCTCCTATGTCTTTCACGTGCGTGCCTATGATGCGGCCGGGAACGTGACTCAGTTGGATCCCATGGTGAGCGCTACCAAAAAGCGCACGAGCGATACGACTTCGCCCAGTTTCTCGTCGCAGCTGACCGCTGTTTACGGCAATGCGAGCACGGAGCTGACCTGGACCCTGGCCACCGATAATCAGTATGCCTTGGAACCCGGAGCTGTCATCAACTACGAGGTTTGGCGCAAAACCGGCAGCACCTTTGCCAACCCCGCAAATCCCACGACCGCGGATGCGACCCTCGTGCAAAGAACGCAGGACCTGACCTGGACCGATCCCGGTACGGATTACGCCAGCGGTCAGACCTATTTCTATGAAGTCTGCGCTGTGGATGGAACCGGCAATCGCACCTGCGATGGCAACGTGAAATCCATCACGACCCTGGACCTTGTTCCCCCTGTGATCACAAGCTTTACCAGTGACAAGACGGATACCAAGTGGAACTGGACGCTCAGCTGGACCGCTTCTGACAACGCGACGGCAGCGGGTTCGATTTTCTATCGTATCTATCAGAGGATTTCGAGCAATCCGCTCGACAGGGCCACGACTTCGGATACCGTGCTAGTGGCACAGGGCGGGGCCACCAGCAAAACGAATCTGCAGGGGCCCATCAACACGGACACCTATATTCATTATCTTTTGGAAGCCCTGGATTCCGATGGCAACAGGGCCACCAGGCATTTGACCCTGGCCTCGAACAACCGCATGACTCTGACCTCGGTTCGTTCAACCGAAGGTCCTTTGGCCGGCAGCAACACGCTGGTCCTGGTCGGTGATGGCTTTAAGCCGGATGCCACCGTCAGTATCGGCTCGTCGAACTGCTCGTCGGTGCAGATCATCTCGCGTAAACACATCCTCTGCAATGCACCACCTGCTGCGAGCGACAGCACCGTGGCCGTCACCGTGCAAAATCCCGATGGATCCTCGGCCGTCCTTGCCGATGCGTATCACTACTGTAATCCCAGCGTCGCGAACAGCTGCACCAACATCTGCAATCGTCCTGTCGACTGGGACAATAACTTCGCCGATGGTACAGGCGTCACGGCTGCAGATCCTTTCATTATCTGTAATGCCGCGCATCTCAATAACCTCCGCAACCAGCCCTATAGCCGTTACTATGCCCTTGGTGAAAACATCGACCTCGGTGGTCTTAACTTCGCGCCGATCACCAACGGTGCCAACACCGAATTCCGCGGCACCATCAAAGGCAACAACTACATCATTGCCAACTGGAGCTACGATAACATCAACGCAGACTTCGTCGGCCTCTTCAAAATTTTGAATTACTCGGATGTTCGCGATCTGGGTTTGATCAACTTCCAGGTTCGCGGCCGCTCGTATGTCGGAACTTTGGCGGGTGGCGTGGGAACGGTCAGCTACAACGGTGATGCAGTCGTAGCCGCCGATTACATTACGCTCGATGGCATCTTCACGACGGGAGCGGTGACTGCAGCGGATGTCTATGCGGGTGGCATCATCGGCCGCTGTCATGGCAATGCCTTTAACATGATGTCTTTCGCTTCCGTGACTGGCCGCCGTTTCATCGGCGGGCTTTTCGGCCGCAAAATCTGGGGTGCCAGCAATCTGGAATACAGCGGCAGCGTTCTCGCGACCGGGAACAGCAACCAGTGTTATGCCGGTGGTATTGCCGGTCATTGGGCGGCGAGCACTTACTCCGTTACCAACGCGAAAAGCTCAGGGTCGGTCACCTGCACCGATGATGCGGGCCAAGGTGCGCAGTATACAGGTGGCTTGATTGGACAGCTTACCAACGGAGATTTGGATCAGATTTCCTCGACCGCCACCGTCGTGGGTCGCAACTATGTGGGCGGTCTGATCGGAGAAACCAACAGCGGTGTCTTCACCAACGCCAGCTTCTCAGGCGCGGTGACGGGACGTTATTACACGGGAGGCATTTTCGGGCAGCTGACCTATGGCAGCGTTACGAACTGCACGAATAACGGGAACGTGCTTGCGGCCGTTCCAACTCAGGTTCCTCCCGTCACCGGCTCGGATACAGCTGGCGGTGTCGCAGGACGCATTTACGGAACATCGACGACCCAGCGTGCTCTTATCAAAAACTGCGTGAACCTGAAATCGGTCACCAGTCCCTTCCGCGCGGGCGGCCTCGTCGGATACGGGGATAACTTTGAAATCAATGGCAGCTCCAGTGCCGGTGATGTGACAGCCGTGGGTTACACCGGGGGTATGGTCGGTGAAATGCGCCGCGGGCTCCTCGTGGATTCCTATGCAACAGGAAACGTGGCGTCGCCCAACGGTGATTATGCGGGGGGATTGGTCGGGACGGGCTGGACGGATTCCGATGGTTCGACCATGACGCGTGTGCAGGCTTCCGGTGTGGTCGTGGGTCGCAACTATGTCGGTGGTCTTGCCGGCTACTATCGTGGGGAAATCACCGGCTCGACAGCCTCGGGCGAGGTGACAGGCAACGCCGACATCGGCGGCCTTGTCGGTTATCTGGAAAACGGTAACACCACGCGCGTGAATAACCTTCAGCAGAATAAGGCCACCGGGAACGTCATCGGTGACACGCGCTGCGGCGGCATGTTCGGTCGCGTGCGTTCGTATGCTTTGATTCGGCAGAATGCGGCTTCCGGTTCAACGACCTGCCCGACTTATACGGGTGGTCTGATCGCCCAGATCGAAGGGGATAACGTGACGATCACGCAAAGCCTCGCGACCGGGAACGTTACGGGCAACACCAACGTCGGGGGCTTTCTGGGTCTGGCGTTCCGCAACAACAGTAATAACGTATCGATCACCAACTGCTATGCGCGCGGTCAGGTGAAAGGCAATGATAGCGTCGGTGGATTCGCCGGCCAGGTCGGTGACATCATTCAGAAGGTCTATGCCTCGGGCCGCGTGGATAAGGTATCGAGTGAAACCAACCTCGGTGGTCTGGTCGGAAACCTCTGGAGTCCTGATGGGCCGCGCGATGCGCCTTATAGCTACTGGGACAAGCAGGCGTCCGGGCGGGCGACGAGCAAGGCCGGTATCGGCAAGAATACGAGCGAAATGCTCGGTTCTTCACTCTATTCCAACTGGGATGCCACCATCTGGTCCTATTCGAGCCAGGACTATCCTCGTTTCCTCTGGGAACTCCCGGCGCCGTGAAGAGTGTTCTATACTGGAATCAAGGCTCACAATGCACGTGATCGGACCCGCATGCTGATTCGTTCCCCGCATCCAAGACTCCGGGCCAGAACCCGGAAATGGCCCAGATTACTCTGGGCTTTGGTCTTTTGCTTGAATGCGAAAGCCTATGCGGAATGGAAGGAAAACTGCCAGCGAAGCTATGATCCGATGGATCCAGCCCCCGCGCTTCCCCTGGCTCTGCGTCAGCTCGAAAGCAGCAAGCGTCCGGATGCTTTGGATCTGGAACAAAATCTTCGCGCATTGATCGAAAAGGAATCCCGCGAAACGATTCCGGTTTGGAATAGCACAAGAGCCCAGGATCTGACCCGTTCGATCCAGGAATTTCTTTTTCAGCAAAAGCCTGATCCCGGTCTGGAGCCCTTGCGCAGTCACTGGCTGCTTTTAATGCTGGCCCAAAGGCAGTGGGATGTCTTGAATCCTGCGTTGAAGAAAACGGATGGTCCTTTGAATGTGTGGCTTCAGGCGGAAACCAGTCTGGGGCTGCGTGACTATGCGGAAGCGCTCCGGGCCTATAACCAGCTCGACATCCCGGCCCTTCGCAGCTGGCTGGACTGGCGCCGCATGGAAACCCTATTTTTATTGGGCCAGAATGAAGGCTCTTTGGATCAGCTCGCTCTGGTTTTGAAGTCAGAACTTCTGCAGGATCCCCGCCTTCGTGAACGCTTGCAAAGCTTCATCCAGGCCTTCTCGGTCAGTGGCCGCGCCGTCCGACCTTTCTTGCAGCAGCTGAAGAATAAAGCCGACGCTGATTCCCTCGGCCAGGCAGCCTTCTGCGTGTTGACCGTCTCTCGCGATGCCGATGATCGCGGAGCGGCTCTTGCTGCGCTTTTACAGCTGCCGGAACCTCATTCGCAGTCCCTGCGATTGGCGGGCAAACAGATCGAGAAGCTTTTGGTCGAGCCTGTGCACGCCGAAGGTCTTTTGAATTGGCTCGAATCCTATACGAATCACGCCGCGGCGCGCTTCCGTCGGCCTTCTGATCTTCGCCTGAACGATGATGCCTATGAGTTCATGGAGGTCCAACGCAAGGCCGGGGATTTTCTTTTGACGAGTCGCACGCTGGTGGAATCATCCTCCCTCCTCGACCGCCTGGACGGAATCGTGCAAAAATCCCTGGCGGCTCTTCCCAAGGCTGAACCTCCGGCCCAAAACTTCGATGTCTCGAAGCTGGTGGCTCTGCGCGGTCGCATCCTGGAAAAAGGCCGACGCAACGCCGAGGCCGCCCGACTCTATCGTGAACTTGCACTCTCGGTTCAGGCTCCTTCTGAGCAAAGGCGCCTGGCCAATCTTATGCTGCAAAATTTTGGACTGGCCGCAGCCGACCTTGTGGATGATCCCGCGTTTACCGATGCCTGCCGCATCTATCAGAAGCTGGTTCCCGAGGCCCGTCAGGAGCTGGCCCGCTGTGATCTTATGATGGCCCGCCAGGCCCTCAGCCAGGGTCAGGAAACCAATGCCCAGCAAAAACTCTGGCAGATCGTCTATGCCTTTCCCCATAAGATCGAAGGACAGACAGCGGCCGAACGCTTGATCGAACTGAATCGCAAAACTCCAGACGATCTTTATCGCACGACCGACACGCTCCTGAATATCAGCAGTTTCCAGAGCGGCCCCTGGGCGCTCAAGCTCAAGGATCTGCGCCGACAAAGTTCCTATCAAAGAATCACTCAGCTGGCATCAAGCGATGATCAGGCCGAGGCCTACTTCGTCTTTTCGCAAAAGGAAAAGGGCGATCCTCTCGCCAATGAAAGTCTTCTGACGGCCGTGGCCATGGATCAAAAATCCGGACGCCTGGCGCGGGCCCTGGATCGCCTGGAAATCTGGCTCCATGATTATCCAGACTCCCGGGATGCACCGTCCCGCCTGCTCCAGCTTATCAGCATGGCCGAGAACGCCTTGCAGATTCCACGAGTTCGCCAGTATCTGCAGTGGACCCGCGCCTACACCTGGACCTCGGAGCAGAAGGATCAAATTCAGGAAAAAACCTGCCTCTTCGATATTCTGGAGCAGCCTTTGACCGCCATCAAAAGCTGCGAGGCCTTGGCGCCGCATGTCACGCAGGGTTCGCTTCTGCGTCTGCGCCTTGCCCGGGCTTTGGCCTATGGTGGTTACAGTGATCCGCTGCATGGCTATGCCCAGGATCATCTTCTGAATCGACAGGACCTGAGCGTCGATCAAAAAATCATGGTCCTTGATCTTCTGCGCCGTGCCAGAAGCCTGACTCCGGCCCGCGACGACGACATCAAAACGACCATGACCAATTACTACCTGGAACAGAGCGATAGTCTGGGTCCAGAGTCCCGTCGGATACTCGGTGGTCTCGCCTATGATGATGCTCAGAAATCCCTGACCGCGTTTCAGGCGATTCCCGTCTATGGCACCCGATCGGACGAGTTGATCGCGTCGATTCAGGCTAAAAAACAGGCCTTTGACGAGATCGAAGCGCTCTATAATAAAGTGCTGCAGACCAAGGATCCGCATTGGGGCAGCAGCGCTCTATGCGATCTGGCCCTGGCAGCCGAAAATTTTGCGGAAGCTTTGAACCGCATTCCAGAAATCGAAGGCCTGGACCGCAAAAAACTTTTGAGCCAGATCGCCAGCCAGATCGCGGGCTGGCGCGCCAAAGCCAAGAGCATGGCAGGACAGGCCAGCAAAACAGTGGAAAAATTCGGTATCCTGCACCCCGACAATCAGCGGGTCATTCAGGAGGCCCATCGACTGAAAGACGATCCCATTCAATTCAACGATTGGCTTCCGAGCCTTATAGATGCCGAAGCACCCGGCACACGGATCAGCAGCTGGACACGCTGGGACGAGGTGGCGACGGCGCTTTTGGAATCGAGCCAGGCCAATCGCGGTGTCGCATCGTCTTCGCTTATTCTGAAGGCCATCTATTTCACGCTCCAGACTCGCGATTTTGCGCGAACGGAATGGCTGAACGAAAGACTCATTCAATCCACTGATCCTCGCATCAAGGCGCTCGGGCTTTGGCAGGAAGGTCGCCTGAAGGCCCGGCTGGATCTTTTCGGTCAGGCCGAGGACTTCTGGCAGAAGGCTCTGGCGCTCGATCCCGAGCAGACGGAAATCAGAAAGCAGCTCGGCCTTCTTCATGCGCGCTTTGGTTTCTTTGCCAAAGCCATGGTCCTATTGAAACCGATTGAAGACGATCCGCAGCTGGCCTGGACCATGGTGGCCATTGAACGGCAGCTGGAGCGGAACGAGTCGGCTGATCAACGCTGCGAAGTCCTGACGGCGGTTCCAGCTCCTGCCGCGGAAGCTTACTACAACTGCGGTCTTCTCGAATTCCAGAATCATCGCAATGCCGGCAAGGCCATCAGCTGGATGGAGTCCGCCCTGCGCAAGGCCGAGGCCACCCCGCCCCTGGCCGAGGCTGCGAGGCAGCAGCTGACCGTCATGCAAAACTGGAAGGCCCGCTTCCAGCCCGAACGCTAAGCAGTTTCTGCCCGCCCCATCCTTACGGTTTTCATCTTAAAATGAAATAGATATCAATGTCAGCCGCCGTCGAGAGGCATAGGTAACGCCATGGGAACTTTCAACTTTGGTACCGTCTTCGCTTTTATTGGCTGCTTTGTCATCGTGATCGTCAGCCTTATCATGTCACTGGAAAACCCCTGGATTGCGCTCGATCTGCACTCGACCATCCTGGTCCTGGGCGGTACGCTCTTCGTGGCTTCCTCGTGCTTCCCCTATCGCCAGGTTCTCAATCTCTTCAAAGTCTTCATCAAAGGTATCGCAAGAAAGCCGGCCAACACTCACGCCGAAGTCCTCGATTCCATCATCCAGCTGAGCAAAGCGCGCGTGCAAGGTCGTGAGGCCTTCAAACAAGCCTCGGAACAAGTCAAACACCCCTTTCTGCGGGAATGCTCGCAGGTTCTGCACTGGACCGATGCGGACATCACGCGTGAAGAACTCCGGGAACTCCTTGAACTCAGGGCCGAAACGATTTTCGCCAGCTACAATCAGGACGCCGCGATCTTTAAAACCATCGCCAAGTTCCCTCCGGCCTTCGGCCTTATGGGAACCACCATGGGCATGATCGCCCTATTGCAGGCGATCGGCAAAGGCAATTCAGACAGCATCGGCAGCTCGATGTCCCTGGCCCTGCTCGCGACCCTTTACGGCCTCGTCCTGGCCAACGTCGTCTTTCTTCCCATCGCGGAATACCTGGGGAAAAAATCGCGGGATGAATTCGTCATCCGCAAGATGATCATTGAAGCCATCATGCTGATTCACGAGAAAAAGCCCGCGAAATTCATCGAAGAGAAGGTGAAGTCCTTCCTTCTGCCCGGTCAACGTCAAATGAAGAGCGCCTAATTCATGTCCAAAAGCCCGCATCATCTGGAGCAGCCGCACGAGGAAGGGGACGAGGGATGGATCGTCTCCTATGCTGACCTTGTCACGCTCATGCTGGGCTTTTTCATCCTGATGTATAAGGTCGTCGCCGATGAAGGTTCGGTGAAGAAGCTGGAAAAGCAGATCGGTGATGCGATGCTGGGCCATAAGCGGGCCTCCATGGAGCAGGTGCTCGAAGAGGCCAGCGAAGAACGCAAAGCCCGCGCCTTTCAACTGCTCGTTACCATGCTTGACCTCGGCGACAGTGCCGAGAATGCGGTCGGAAACATCGAGCGCAAGTATGCGGATGCCGGAAGCGCCCAGGCCTTTCAAAAAATCCTGGAGAAAGAACTCAGCCCCAAAGCGAAAGAGCAGCTGCAGGTCCTGAAGGCCGGTCCTCTTCAAAAGGATGTGGCTCTGCGCCTTGTCATTCCAAGCGACACGACCTTTCGCAGCGGCGAGGCCGAGGTCAACGCGCAGACTCGAAATAATCTTAAAGAACTGGCGCAGGGACTTCTGCCCCTGGATGATCTTTTGGAAGTGGAAGTCACAGGTCACACCGATGAGCAGCCGACCCGCGTCGGCGGCAAGTGGGCCAGCAACTGGGAACTCTCGGCCGCAAGGGCCGCGTCTGTCGCTGCGATCCTGCGAAACGAAGGACTTTCCGGTGAAAAGCTGCGGATTGCCGGCGTCGCTCATTTTCAGCCGCTGATTCCGGTGCTGGGGCTTTCCGGTGAAGCCCTTGCGGAAGCGCGGGCCAAAAACCGCCGCATTGAAATCGCCATCAAACGCAAGCGCCCCGTTCAGAAAGCTGAAGCGGAGCCCGAACCCACGAGGAAGCCATGAGTGGCAAACCCGCCAAAGCCAAAACCTTTCGCCGCTGGGGACTGATCCTGCTTGGTGTTTCCATCTTCGCGCCTCTTCTGTCGATCGGCACCATGCTCTATTTTTATTTGAAAGATGAACTTGAAAGCCGGCGCACGATCGCTTTTATGAATTTTGAGCAGCAGGGCTACCGTATCAAGGAAATGCTAGGGGATGAATCGCGTCTCTTCCTTGATCGCGTGGACGGTCAATGGCAGCTGCGCTTTTCCCGTGAACCTCGCGCTCTTCTTTTGAATGGCAGCACGCTTCAGACCGTCTTTGGTCAGATCACTCCCGAAGAGCAGGCGATTCTCCAGAAAAAAGACGATCAGGCGGCTGAACTGGATATTCGGAAGATTCAGGGCCAGCTCGTGATCATTACGCATCTGCGCCTGGATCATCCGACCGCCTTTGCTGATCAGGAGCTGAAGCCCGGTCTTTATCGGGCTATCTGGAATCTGGATGCCGGCTTTCTTCCCCGCAATCTTCCGGCTGATTCCCGACGTCTTTATATTCTGAATCAGCAGTCGTCCCTGATCTATTCGTCCGTGGCCGAGGACAGCGAAGAACTGATCCTGAAGCAGCCTCTGGTGCAAAGCTTTATTCGCTCGCCTCTTTCCCGGGCCGGAACGCCCCTGCGCATGACCAAAGATGGCGGTCAGTACGGCTTTTACATGGCCATTCCCGAAAGCAATCTGACTCTTTTCGTGGAAAGTTCCGCGGCCCTTTATTTTGCGCCCCTCATGATTCCGACCACTTTGGCCCTTGGCGTTATGCTTGGTTTCATGGGCATCAGCATCATGGTCTGGCGCAGCACCGTCGCTTCCCTGCGTGATGAGGTGCAGCGTCTGTCGCAATCGCTCGATGAATTCTCCAAGGGTTATTTGATTCCCACGCAGCTGACTCCGCAAAGTTTTCTTCTGGAACTCCGTCCGCTGGTGGAATCCATCAACAAAAATACCCGAGGCGTGCGTGAACGTGTCGACCTTATGGAAAAGCAAAAAAAGTAGAATCCCCAGCCTGCTCGCAGCGTGGCTTTTCGCCCTTCCCTCGCTGGCCTTGGGCGAGGCGCGGCAATTTCTTGCGGTCAAAAGCCAGGGCACGATCTGGATCATGCCGCCTTTGGCCAGCGACTGGCATAAGCTGAATGAAGACAGTTTTGATGAGGGCAGCCTTCTGCGTCTGATGCCTGGCGCCAGCATCGAACTCAAGCAGACCGGCAAGGATCTTTCCGCGGCGGAAATCGAAGCCCGTCTGCGCATAGCCGAGCCCTTGATCGTCCGCGTGGATCGACAGATCTTCAAGGAGCTTCGTTACAAGGACTATGTGCTCGATGGTCTTTGGGGTGAAGGCGCGACGCAGGAAAAGGAAGCCACCCAGCAGCCCGTGCTCAGCTTCATGGCCGCTTACGTTCGGCATCTTCTGTCCATTGAAACGGCCCAGGAGCTGCCGCGTCTGAAAGCGGATCCCCAGAAAGAAAGTCTGGAAAGCGCGCAGAAGATCAGTAACCTCCCCTTTCTTTCCCCAGGCCAGGACAGTCTTCACTTCATCAACGGCAAAAGCGCCCAGATTCCCCTTTACTGGGAAAGCCCGGATGAAACCCAGCGCTTTAAAATCTTCGTGTGGCCGGTCGGTGATGTCAAACGCGAGCCCACCGCCACGGTCCAGGGTCACCGTTATCTTCTGACCCTGCGTAAAGCCGGTGCCTATCGCCTGCAGATTGTGAGCGTGGACTACCGCTACCGTTCTGAAGTCCTGCGTATGATGGTGGATCAGCCTTTGGCTTTTGTTCCGGACGATGATCCTCTGGCCAAGCAATTCACACAGAGCGACCTGACCGTCACCCAGGCTCTGACTTTTCAATATCCTCCCGAGGCTTTGGAGATCCGGTCGGGAAGCCTCAAGGCCGACTGTCTTTTCGTTTGGTCCGATCAAAAGGGACTGAAGGCCGGGGATGAATATAAGCTGATGGTGCAAAGCGCCAAAGGCAAGGACGTCTGGAAGGTCACGACGCAGGAAACATTCGCCAAACTGCGTCTGGCGCCTGGAAGCTACCACTATTTTGTGATGAAGCAGAATCGAGTGAGACGGGGCAAACCAGAGACGAGTTCGAGTCAGCGGCTTCAGATCCTGGACGGCTCGCACGCGAGCAGCTGGCGCAAACTCGGTCGGAAAGCTCAGGATCTGGTGCGGGATGAAACCGTCCTCATGGACCTGCGTTGATTACTGCGAAGCTTCCACAAGACGCACGATTTCCTCGGGAAATTCCGCAAGGAACTGCTTCTGGGCCGCGGCATCCAGTTTCGCGGCTTTGATGTACCTATCAAGGCACTGAGCCCGCGTCACGGTCATGGTGCTGTCATCGCGCGCGCATTCCAAATAGAACTCACGAAACGTTTCAGCCTGCTCGGGATGCTGGGCTTCCAGCTCTGCAATCTCGCCAAGGCGTCGGGCAGCATCCACCGTGACCTTCGGAGTGTGATGCACATCCTCCGACTTGGATTTTTCAATCGCCGCTTTCTGCTGCAAAAGCTTTTTGGCACCCGCCAGATTCTTTTTGATCGTCGATGCCACTGCGTCCGGCGGGACGCTGACAGCGTCATCCGGCATGGAGTTCGCCGTTTCCGTCGGCAGCGCTTCAAGCTCTCCCGCAGAATCCGGAGCCGGACTTGCGAGAGGCGTTGGACTCGTTTGGCTCGGGGCGGGAGCCTCGGCTTGGGCCGGGGCATCCACGGTGCTTTCGGGGCTTTCCGCAGCCGGTTCGGAGCTCTCGGTTTTTTTCCTGTTCAAAAGCGCGATCCCGACCAGTACCCCGATGATGACGACAGACCAAAGGACCTTATTGTTTTTCATAAATCCTCAGTTGGAGCGAGCGGGAATCAAGGAGAAGTTGGAGATATCCACTCTCTCAAAACCTTTTTCTGGAGTGCCATCCAGAGTCGGCAGCGATCCATTCGGGCGGCGCACAACACGCGAGAGGCTGTCGAACATAATAGCCTGCAGAACGCTGCGATCCTGGGCCGAGCAGTAGTCACCGCAGTTCGCCACATAGGCTTTCAGGATCTGCGCACCCAGCGTGTAAGGACCATTGGCATTATCATCGCATGCAGCCTTATCCACGAATTCCTCGGCCACGCCCTGGCCTTCGGGACAGATGGCATGATAGAAACCGAAGCTGCCGGAAACTTCATTGCCATCGGCGTGCCGGGCTTCATGAAAGAGCGTTTCCACGCGAACAGCGGTGTTGGCATAAGCCGCGGGATTCGTCGGGTTGGGCATGAATTTAGGATTGAAGAGCGCGGGACCGATCTGCATCACACCATTGCGCTGCGTATTCAGATGAACCCAGGCGTTATTCACTTCGATCATCAGATATTCCACATTCGGATCCTGCGAGCGCAGGTTTTTGCCGATCTCGTAAAGGCGCGTGCCCATCATCGCCGCGGCCATGTTCACCGTCTCTGCTTCATCAAGGCCCGGAAGACGGGATACATAGAGGCTTCGGGAATCGGCATCCAGCGTGCCGACGCGATATTTGGAAAGATCCGGGCTCAGAAGGTAACGGACGCGTGCTTTCAGCCAGGCGCTCATGGTCGCACCCGACAGATCCTGAACTTCGAGAAGATTTTTAAGGCTCGCGTCATTGGCTGTGTTCGTTGTCAGATCAAAGCGTTCAATGCGCTTGAAATCGCGGGTCAGACTCTCCTGCGCCGTGGCGCTTACAAAGCGGTCCAATATCATGTGACTGACAAGGTCCACGGCAGCGGGCTCATTCTCATCGACGAAACCAATGCCGCCGGGCCCTGGTGCCAGCTTTTCACTTTTACCGGATGAACCACCACAGCCTACGAGCGGAAGAAGGACCAGCAAACCCAGAGCAGCAGATTTCAACATTTCCACGACGGTCTCGCTTTGTTAGAGGTGGCAGGAAGGGATCCTGCTCACCCCAAGATAATACGGATCAAATAAAAATGTTGTCCCAAAATGCGGACCTTGGCAGGGGCGCAACGATTGGATTTTAGCCCAATGAGAATGAGAGCTTACTAAGGGTTGGGAGCGGCATGGCAGAGGGGGAAAGGCGCGCCGGCTCGGATGGCCAGCGCCGGTCGATTCAGTGGGCGTCCTGGGTGGCTTTTTTCCGTTCCATATCAAGCTGTTTCGCCTCGATACGGGCCATCAGCTCCCGCGCCTGCGAGCGCATGTCGGCATCCGCGCCGTCGGCTTCCAGGACATTTTCCAGGAATTTCTGGCTCTTCTCCGCATCGCCTGTGACGTAAAAAGTCTGGACGGCCAGAAGGTAATTGGCCAGGGGATGCTCGGAATTCCGATCCAGGACCACGCGGAAATCAGCCTCGGCCTCCTGGAAACGGCCCAGAGCCTGAGCGGCTGCAGCGGCCCCAAGGGTGGCGGCAAGACAGGAGTTGCAGATTTTTTTCGCCTGCGTGAAATCCGAGTAGGCGGCTTCGAAATTGCCGACCTCAAGGTTCACCGAACCGAGATTCAGGACAGGAGCCAGGCTATCGGGGGACACCTGATGGGCCAGATTAAAATAGGCGATGGCTTCCCGGTAATCTTCCATCAGAACCGCACGCTGACGCTGGAGCACGCCCAAAAGATTAAGGGCCATGGCCTGCTTCGGACGCCCTTTCAGAACGAGGTCGGCATAGAACTGGGCCCGATCGATCTGTCCTTTGGCGGCAAAGGCAATCGCCAAAAATAGGAAGGCATCCTCGTTGCCGGGATGATCCTTCAGATGCTTTTCAGCCTGCTGCACGACAAGGTCCCAGCGTTCTTCCGAAAGCGCCTGCATGGTCTGCTCGAAGGTATTCTGGCCCGCATAGCGCCGGCGAATCTCCTGCATATCATAGCGGTGGAGCTGCAGCCCTTGCCCTACCGATGTCGCCTGCAAGGCTTCGGTCGGACGCCGCGATGGTGACTCCGCGTTATCAAGCGATTGACAGCTTACGAGAGCGAGCAACATGAACGGGATGAGTTTCATTCCGCACTCCCTTTGGCAAAGGAAAAGGAACTCTTGCCATCCATTTCCGAAGGCAGAGCTAAATAATTGATCTGTCGCGCAGCCGCTGAGGCCGAGTAGCGCCAGAAGTTTTCATCACCCACGCTGAGCTTCAGAATCCAATCCGGCAGTGTGTTGCCGTGCTGAATCGCATCGGCGAGACGCTTTTCCAGAGCCTCCATTTCCTGCGTGAAATAGCTATTCAGCTCCTGCCGTGCCAGCGCTACTTCCGGACCAGGCTGCTCCATGTTCAAATCCTGCAGAAGCCCCCGGTAGCGCTGCGCCTGGAACAGAGTTTCATAAAGGGCCGGACCGCAGTGGCTCGCATAGGGCACCTGGCAGGCTTCGGCATAAGCGCTCCGCACGCGGTTATAATTATCCTGAATTTTTTGGAAGACCCCGTCCTGGCTTCCCATCAATGATTTTTGCACATTGGAAAAGCCTGCATCCGCATCCTTGCGGGCGCGTTCAAACGCGATCTGACTCATCAGGTCACTGACCACGAAGAGCGAGGAGCTTTGATCCCGGAGGCGCATCTGAACGCTTTCCCGAACCTGGGCATGGCCGCTCTGATTCTCGCGATAGGCAAGACCGGCAAGACGCGCGCGCAGCTCGGGTTTATCCGGCAGATTGCGTTCCAGCATGGCAATGTCTTCCTGAATCCATTGATTATTCAGCGTGGCCTGATGAATGCGCATGAGGCGGGCGCTGAGGCTATTGACCTCGGCCTCTTCAAGATCGCGACTGCTCAGAAGACGGGTAAGCTCCAGTCGAGCTTCCTCGTGTTTGGCCTGAGCCATCAGTCCATCGACGATGACGAATTGCGCCTCGCGACGCCGGGGATCATTGGGAAAGGTCACAAGGAAATTGCTGTAGGTCTGTACCGAAGCCGCCAGTTCACCCTGGGCCATGAGCAAGGCGCCCTTATCCAAAAGTGCCTGCCGATAGATATCATCCCGCACGCCGTCGCGTTCGATGGCCAAAAGCTGCTCTTTCGTTTCCGTGAATTTTTGCAGATCCTGATAGGAGCGGGCCACCAGGTAACGAGCCCGGTTGCGCCTCTCCGAGGGTTTCAGTTCATGGATGAGCTGGGTGAGCTTGCTGATCGCCGGTTCGGGCTGGGCACTGGCTAAAAGCGCGTCGGCCTGCTTTTCAAGAGCCATGCGATAGAGTTCATCACGGTTGGCAAAGCCAAGGACCGGCCGGGTCACTTCCAGATCCGCACGACGGCCCAAAAGCGCAAGTTTCTCGACATCAGCATAGTCCTTGTTTTCCAGGGCATAGGTCATCAGCACCGTAAAGCTCTCGGTACGCAGGGGACGCTCGCCGAGCAGTTCAAGGACATCACGCAGCTGCTGCCTGGCTGATTCATGCAGGCCGAGCTGTCGATCGATCACGGCAATATTCAGGGTATGCAGCGCCTGCTCAGCGCCAGCCGACTGTTCCCGCATCAGGAGCATGATCTGCTTCAGACTGCCAAGGCCGGTCTGATCACTGACAGTTTCATTCGCCCAGGGATTGCTCATATTCCATTTCATGGTCTGCATCTGCAGGGCCAGGGCCCGGTTCAGATACTGACTGCGGACAGCCCCCGAGGAACTCTGCGCGAGACTGATCCAGGTGCTGATGGACTCCTGACGCAGGCCATGCGCTGCGAGCACTTCAGCCCATTTTGCGCGGATGCTGCGTGAATCGGGATTCTCTGCGGAATTGTCCATGTACTTCTGATAGATCGGCCTTGTGCTCGCCAGATATCCAGGCATGTGCTTATCAGCAAGGCCTTTGCCCAATTCCTGATGCATGAACTCATCATGCATTTGGGCCAGCCTCACACCATGCGGCGTGCCGCGGAAGGTCTGCTGGGCGTTCACCAGGAAGTCCTGATAGGCTTCCCGCTTGCGGCCCTGGCGGTATTCCTCACGCAGAAGAAGGGCCATCCTGAAATTGATCTGCTGCTTCTGCGAGGGATTCGTGAGCTTGGCTGAGACATGCTGATAAAGAGCGAGCGCGCGATCGGTCTGCTTGCGCTTCGAAGACGCCAGGGCGAGGCGCTCCAGAAAAGCCGGGAATTGCCGCGCCTGCTCATAGCACCCTACATTGAAAGGGACGGGATCCCACTGTTGATCAAAACCATTCTGAAGCGTCCAGACTCCCAGACTGAAATCAAAGATCGCATTCTTTTCATTCGCGCTGAGTGTCTGACAAAGGCGCGACACATAGCGAAGATAGGAGGCATACTCGGGAGACGGAGCCGCCACCGGACGACCGTTGCTGGAGAATCCGGCGAGGCTTCGGGCAACGGCCAGGGACGCGAGACTGGAAAAACGCCGATCCAGGCGGTTCGCCAGCGTCTCCAGCTGCTTGATGGCCCTGCTGCGACCTTCACCCTGCGCGTCGTGCACAGCCTCAAGACCCACCAAAAAATCCACCAATTCCAGATGCCGGGGATGAGTCAGCTGCGGACGAATCTTCGCCAGATTCTTAATCGCCTGCACACGCTTGTCATCATACTGCGCCTGGGCCAAAAGCAGCTGCAGAAGAACCGCGGCACGCTCCTTGGGAGCGGTCATATCCTTGAGGATCTGCGGACCCATGGCAAAGATTTCCTGATGCGTTTCCTGCAGCACGCGCTGGCTGCTGGCCATATCACTGGCGCTGTCGCGATCGCCGAGCACCACCGACTGCCAATAGAGGGCTTTCTGCACGAGTCGATCGAAGAGCCTTATGCGCAGATAGCTCTGCCGCTCGGGTTTACTCTCGGCCAGGGCTTTGCGATCGGCAGCCACGGCTTCTTCAAGGCGCGCGACGCTATCTGCGCTGCTTGGAATCAAACCCTTGCGGTTCGGATCCATAAGAATCTGTTTATAGAGCGGCAAGGTTCGTACATCCAGATCCAATCCCAGCACCGGATCAGCGGATGATTCGGCGCTGAGCGGCGGCGCCGCGTTGTCGGCAGCCAGGACCGGAAGGCCCGTACCGGTCAGGAAAATGGCAAGAAGGAGTGGTTTCATACGCTTACCTCTGCGGCTGATAGCTAAGACCCAGATAGGCTTCAAGCCCTACAGGTCGAATTTTATGGGTCAGGGATCGATCGAGATCGGCTCCGGGATCGACGTTATAGGTCAGGCGTTCCGAAGGTGCGGCGCCGCCATCGAAATTTTTCTTGAAGCTATAGACTGGAACGCTGAGCGTCGTCCCCAGGGCCAGGCCCCAGCCATGATACTGATAGCGCAGCGCAGCGTGGCCGCGAGGCGCGAGAAAGAAAAAACTGGAATGGGCGAAACCCAGGGTCGTAGCCCTTTCGTTCGCTGTGTTGATGGTCAGCGCTTTGAATTTCATTTCCGAATAAAAGAGATCAAGGCCAGGCGCCAGATCAAAAAAGAGCCCATCGAGCAGGGTGAAACGCCAGCCGATTTCGCCATGAACGGCCTGAGCGCTGATGCGCGTTGTCGTGCGGGCTTCCAGGCTGGTTTCGATTTCATCGAAGGTCGCGCGTGATTGGGCGCGGTCATAGACATGGTAACGCCAGCCGAAACCCACAGTGTGACTCATCCGCTGCAGAAGATTCAAAGAAAAGCCCGCCCCCAGGGTGGGCTTCAATTCGTTTTTATTTTTAACCCAGAGGGTGCTGCGATCCAAGGTATCCGCAGTAATCGTGCGATAGCGAAGCCCCTGAAACGCCGCCACCGGCAAAAGAGGCATCGTTTGAAAGACGGTCACATCCAAGGCTGAATGCAAAGGCGCCGGTGGAATTTCCGCTTCCGTCGGGCCTTTGTCTTCGGCCTCATCATCGCGTGACGGACTGAGTTCAGCGCGAACTGGCAAAAATGTATACTGAGCCGGACCTTTTTCCTTCAGCGATTTTTTAATGGCTGCAATGGTCTCGGCGGTTTCCCCGGTATCTTTTTTTCGCTTGGGCTTGGACTTACGAATTTTGGGAATGAATATCTCCGGAAACTCCCCGCCTTCTATCGCCGGCGTATCGGCTTCCAGGCGCGGGGCATTTCCCTTCGGCAGCTTCGGCTGCTCGGCCTGCTCGGTGCCGATTTTTTCCGTCCGCTGCACGTCCTCTTGTGCCGCCAGATACTGCCGGGCAAAACTCGTGGCATCCAGATAAGCCGCGCCCTCGCTTTTCCGTTCGCTGACATAGATGCGTTTGACTTCCAAACGACTGCCGACCTGAAAGCGGGACATCATCGTCGCCGGGAGAAAGACCAGGGGCTTGCGCGTAATCCAGCGAAACTGCGCTTCGCAGAAGGGCAAACTCAGGCTGCTATGGAAAACACAAAGACGATCCCCCTCCTTCAGATCACTCGGGACCTGATCGAGCAGCAGGAAATTGGCGTCTTCATCCATGTAAAGCACTTCAGATCCCATATCCGCGGCCCATGCGGCATGTTCCAGCATCCCTGACAAAGCCAGTATGTGAATCAAGCGGCGCACGGTCCTCTCCCTGGATTTCTGTCTTCTCAGATGTTCGGCGCAAAAAATCCAAACTTGATAGGGGGTAAGAGTTCCTTTCGCAGGACGCGCTTTGCAAAATCTCAAAAAATCCGGAACATAGGCCCCGAGACCTGGGAAATGATGACGGCTAAGATCCCGCAATCACAGCGCTATAGACTGCCCATGAAGATAAGGGCCAAGGCTCCGATAGCTGTACTGAAGAAAGGCGGGTCGTGGCGATGAAGTGCCTCCTGCCTGTTTGGATTGCAGTCTGGGTCCTTCTCAGTTGCACTGAACAGGCCGTTCAATCTGAAGATGCGTTGGTCGAAGGGCGTGCCCTGACGGCTGCCGATTTTCTTTCCGTGCGCCTTCTGCCCGATCAAACTGAAGTCGCGGCCGGACGCCGTCTGCCGCTTTCCGTCCTTGGCGTTCTTCCCTATGGCCGTAACGCGGATCTGAGCGATCGGGGCAGCTGGGAGAGTTCCAACCCTGAGGTCTTTGATTGGGTGAAAGATGAGCGCGCTCTTGGAATCGCTCTGAAACCCGGCACGGCAACGATTACCTTTACGTATGAAAACCTCACCGCCACCGCACAGGTCACCGTCACGGATCGTGTCCTCGATCAGCTGCACATCGCCCCGGAATCGCTGGAAGTCGCCATCGAAAAAATTGGGCAGGCTTATGAAGAGCGCCGCATCACGATGATGGCAACCGGAATCTATAGCGACGGATCTTCGGAGGATTTAACGCAGCAGGTGAAGTGGACCCTCAATTCAGAAGACTCGCTGGTCCCCCTTTCCGGCAAGCCAGGAGTGCTGCTCACCAAGGCCCCAGGCCGCACCCAGGTCACAGCCACCATGGACGATAAGGTGCAAACCCGCACTTTGGATGTCATCCAGGGTGCGACTGTTTTAAAGGATCTGACCATCAGCCTCGCGCCTCTTATTTTTCCTTTGCAGACGGCCCGTTCGTTTGAAATCACCGCTCGATACAGCGATGGCACCACGACTCTGATTACGGAAGCCGCGGATTATGCGCTAACGCCGGCAGGCTTTGGTACGCTGGAAGCGGACGGCAGTGGCGCTATGCAGATCGTAAGCCAGACGACGGGCTCGGGACTGCTGACTGTGCAATACAAGGATCTGACCCAAAGCTTCAATGTCGTCGCGGTGGATGCCGAATCGAGTCTTCTCCGCCTGGTCTCGGGCCGTAATTTCAATCTCGCCAAAGGTGAAGTCGAATCCTTTCAGGTCTGGCTCGACACCTCCGATGGAAATCAGGAAAATGCCACAACCCGGGCCACATGGAGGGTCGGCAATACTTCGATCCTGACCGCGGTTCCCGGCACCAAAGGTCGCTATACGGCAGCCCGCGCAGGCACCACAACCGTATCCGCCACGGTCGGGTCTTTAACAGTCACGCAAACTGTGACGATCAGCGCGGCCACCGTTTCCAACATAGCGATCACCGCCGCGAGCCAAGGCACCCTGGGCCTCTATCAAACCCGCGATTATGTGGCCACAGCCACGTATTCCGATGGGACCAGCAAAGCGGTCACAGCCGATGTCGTCTGGGCCTTCCTGCCAGGAACGGGGGCGGGACAATTTGATAGCAGCGTAAAATCCCGCTTCCAAGGCACGGGCATGGGTACCGGCGCCATCAAAGTCACGCTCGGATCTGTCATTGCTCAGCTGGATCTTGTGATCGGTCCTGTCGTTCCGGTCGCGCTGAATCTTCAATCCGCCTGGACCACTTTATCGGTGAGCGGCGGTTCCAAAAACCTGACCGCACTTGTGATCTATAGCGATGGCAGCACGCTCGATGTGACGAGCAGCGCCGAATGGAATTTTCAAATAGTCGGCACAGGTTTGAATTTCGCCGGATACGTGAGCAACGCCAGCGGCAGCAAAGGGGCCTGCGTGCCCTTGGCCGCCGGCTTTTTCAAAGCCACGGCCAGCTACCAAGGACTGAATGGAGAGAAATCCATACAGGTTCTGCCCTGATGGAATAAGGATAGGACATGCAGAACTGGTTCTTAAAAAGTCTCATGATGATCGTCCTGCTTGCAGCCTGCAAGGAGGGTCAGGAGACTTTGCAAAAAGGCCTGGAAACGGCGGCCAGTTCTGGTCAGATTGATCTCACTGGCGTTCCCCCCGAGTCCATTATTCTTTCCCCCGCGAACCAAAGCCTCGCAGCCGGGGAGCGCATCCCTCTGGTCGCCACAGGTATTTATATCAAAGGCTATGCCCAGGAAATAACCCAAGGCATCAGCTGGACCAGCAGCAATCCCGAAGTTTTCACGGTGGATCAAAAAGGTCAGGGCCTGGGATTGACGGAAGGTCAGGCCGTGATTACTGCCTTATATCTGGGCGTTTCCGCGACAGCTCAGGTGAGCGTGGGGCCGGCGACCATTTCACAAATTCTGATTTTTCCCGAAAACCTGTCGGTGGAATTGCCTCTTAAAAATGGCCAAATACAGCCGCAGAGCTTGACCCTTCAGGCCCTGGCTTTGAAAACGGATGGAGTCCTGGCCGACGTTACCGACGATGTCAGCTGGCAGATTGATGAAGGCAGCGGACTGAAGACGGTGAGCGACAAAGCCGGTCAATACCAGGCGGCGGCGGTCGGCACCTGGTCGGTGCGTATCAGTTACGCCGGATTTGAAAGCAGCCGCGATGTGACCGTCACCCAGGAAAAAGCGACTCTCGTTCGCATCAAACCTTCCGTGAATCCCCTGGTCCTGCGCGTGGGTCAAACTCTGACGCTTGATGCCATCGGTGTTTACAGCGATGGGTCGGAAGCTGCGCTTTCGGATTGGAGCCTTGCCAGCAGCTCCGAAGCCCTTGCCATCAGCGGCAAGCAGATAAGCGCTCTCAAGATGGGTTCCCTGCAAACCTATCTGCGTTCGAATCAAATGCAGGTGCCTTTGGATATCTATGTTCAGGAACCGGAACTCACGGCTCTCAGCATAGCTCCGACGTCATTCACCCTTTATCAAGGGGAATCCGCTCTTTACACTGTCATGGCCACCTATGGCGACGGCACCACAGCGGATGTGACGAGCGGCGCGACCATGGAATCGACCAACACCAGCGTCATGTCCGTCAACACCGGCACGACCCGCATCCAGGGACTGACCCAGGGTTCCGCGAACCTCAAGGCCAGCTATCACGGTCGTCAGGCGACAGCGCTCGTGGCTGTGGATAATCCAGTGCTCGCCCGACTTGAAGTGCGCCCGAGCACGCTGCGAGTCGTGGCAGGACGCACCCAAAGTTTTCAGATCTTTGGCATTTACACCAACGGTACGGAAGCGGACATGACGAACCTGGTCCAGGCCCAGACCCTTGCGACCTCGAAGGCCGAAGTGCCCAACGGAAGCCCCGGACAGCTGCTCGGCAAAACCAGTGGCGTCACGACTTTGAGCACGACCTACGTCGATCCTCTGACGACCCGAAACCTTTCCGGAACGGCCGCGGTTACCGTGGATCCTCCAGAACTCGTGTCCTTGACCTTTGATAACAGCACAGCGAGCATCGCCCTCGGTCGCAGTTTTGACTTCGGCGTGCAGGGCACGTATTCCGACAGCACCCAGATCGATGTCGGCAGTTTGATTCAAATCACAGCGGATGTATCCTCACCCGGCATGAACTATGTGGGCAGCATCACGCGAACGACCAGCAATCGCATTCGCGTGCAATCCGTGGCCCAGGGCAGCATGCGTATCATCGTGAGCCTCGCCGGACAGACCGCCACCGCCACGATCACCGTTACGGAAAAGCAGCTCGATCTTGTTCAGATTCGTCGGCAGCAGCCTTATACCAACGGTGGTTTCATGCTGAAGGGCAGCACGGCTGAGTTCATAGCCGTGGCCACGTTCAGTGACAGCAGCACACTCGACGTCACCAACTCCACCGGAATTTATTCCGTGAGCTGGAACCCGCCGAACCCTTCTGTTGCGAGCTTCACAGATACCGGCGACGGCAAAAAGCGGCTCACTGGTCTGACCGACGGCGACGCGTATTTCACGCTGACCGTGACATCCACCCAGGGGAATGCGTCGGCGTCCTATGGTATCGGTGTCTATATCCCCTGCTCCGGCACGGGTCAGTATTATGGCTATCAATGCTGGTTTTTGGGTGCACCCGGCAACAGCTGTGACAGCACCTGCTCCGCCGTCAGCCGCTTGACACATGGGGCCACCCTTTCAGTCGCCGGCAGTGGCGCTTCATCCAGCAATGAATGCAGCAACATCCTCGGCGGACTTTTCCGAACCTCGATGAACTCCTTCAATGCCGGTGCCACGGCTACTGCAGGTATCGGCTGTTCGATCTTTACGCAATCAGGCCTGAATCTGGGTCTGCGCGAATCCACGATAGCTACGACCGGCGCGGCCTCCCTCGCCAATTTCAGGAGGGTATGCAGCTGTGAATAAATCAGCCCCCATCATCATTCTGCTAAGCCTTTGGTTCACATCCTGCGGCACCAAACAGGTCACCCAGTCCGCGGCCGTGGATCAGGAGAAGCTTGAACAGATTAAAAAACTCATCACCGAGCAGGCGCAGCAGTCGCAAGGCGGCTCATCCACGGGCGGCACAGTCAGCACCGATCCTTTGGATCCCCGGGCCTACGTGTCCTTGACAGCGCGTCCCGGCAAATTTGAAATCATCGAAGGACTCGTGGACGATAGCCTGCGCGTGATCGCCACGCAGCGCAATGGTGACGAGCGGACGCTCAGCAAGGACGTGAGTTTCGAAATCGAGGACTCCAGTCTGCTTGAGATCATGGATGATCCCGATTCCGCACGCTTTGATATCAAGGCCATCAAACCCGGTAAAACCAAGGTTGTGGCTCAATACGGCAGCCTTTCGATCGAATTTCCGATCGAGATCAAAGCGCGTCAGATCCAATCTCTTGAAATCGTACCCAAGGCCATCTCGCTCGGTGTGCCCACGCGTTTCCGCTTATCCGCGAACTACGATAACCTTACGCAGGCGGATATCACCGATGGCGTCGTCTGGCAGTCCAACAGCAGCGCCTCGCTGCAGGGTGCAACGGGCAGCAGCGGCTCGGGAATATTCACAGGTTTGAAAGTCGGTTCGGTCGGTCTGAAAGCCGACTATCAGGGCATGAGCATCGTCAGCCGGACCCAGATCCAAATGCCAGCCATCAGAAGCATTGCCGTCACCGCCGACAGCACGACCTTCCTTTTGGGAACCTATGCTCCGGTCCAGGCGATCGCCACGTTCAATAACAATAATAGCTTCGACATCACGTCCTCGGTGAGTTGGAGTGTGAACGACACCAGCATCGGCACGGTGAACAGCCAGGGTATGCTGGAAGCGCTTTATCCGGGCGAGCTGGTGGTGCGGGCCCAGTATGGAGACGTGCAGGGTGAGGAGACCTTCTCTGTTTCCAGCGTGAATTTCAAAAGTTTCCGCATCGAACCGACATCGGCTTCGTTTCCTTTGGGCATGAACCAAAACTTTAAACTCTACGGTGTACTGGCCAACAACAGCGAGCAGGAGATCACGGCCTATGCGCGCTGGACCAGCAGCAACGATCAGATCGCCAAGGCCGGGGGTCTGGACGAGCCTTCCGTTCGCGGACTTTATGCGGCCATCCAAAAGGGTTCCGCTATCGTATATGCCCGTTACGGAAGCACAACGCTGCAGGCACCGATCACCATTACGGATGCGGCGCTCGCGAGTCTTTCGATCAAATCGGATAATCCTGAGGGCGCCTGCGGTGTGAATAATCCTCAGTTTACCGCCGAAGGCCTGCTTTCCGACAACAGCAGCAAGGACATGACAGCCGCCGTCACCTGGTCTGTGGATCCCTCGGATGCCGCGATTCCCAGCGCGGATCCCAACCATCGTGGATTGATACTAACCAAAAAAGCCGGCACGGCGACCGTTACGGCCAGTTATCTGGAGCCAGCCACCAATCAGCTCATCAAGGCCACATCGGTGATCACGATTCAGGCGCCTGTTGTGACCGGCGTCGGCATCACGGCTGCGCTTTCGTCTTTGGCCATTGGCCAAAGCGTTCAGATGCAGGCGGGGCAGATCATGTCCTGTGGAACAGGTGCGGATTATACCAATCAGGTGACCTGGAGCAGCAACAATACCAACCTTGTGACTCTTTCCAATACCTCGGGCAGCAAGGGCCTTCTCACCACCAAGGGCAGTACCACCACACCGACCACGGTTTCGATCACAGCGGTCGGCGGTGGATTCAACGGCACTTTTGATATGGAAATCAGGCCCAAGGAAGTGGAAACCATAGCCGTGGTTCCGGGCAAGACCTCGCTTGTGGTCGGCGCCGACAGCACAAGCCTGACCGTCAACGCCAGTTTCACGGATGGAACGGTGGAAAACATGACCAATATTTCAAACTATACAGGCTATGGCCTTCAGTATTATCTGGCCGATTGTCCGGCAACGGGCTGCGGCACCATTCAAGGTTCGAACGGTCTGATCACGGCCGGGACGGTCGAAGGTTTGATTCGCCCGCGCGCGGTTCTCACCACCCCCACGGGCAAGTTGATCATATCGCCGAATGCCAGCGTGAAGGTCGTGAGCAAGTGTACCGGGAGCGGAAAACTTTCCGGCTACTACTGCGTCTTCCTCAGCAGCAAAGGCGCCAGCTGCGATCAAACCTGCAGCGCGACCGGACGCACTTATCATCCGGCCACGCTCTCCACTTATGGCAGCGGGGGCGATCCCATTGAATGCGGCAACGCGCTTTATGATCTGGGTTACATTAAAAAACTGGAAACCGATAAATTCAATCACGGGGAAGGCCTGGGTTGTTCCATCTGGACGATCCCTGCTTTGAACATTCAGCAGTCGGTTCGCGAGACGGCCACGCCGACCAACGCGACGGATTCCAATGTTGATTTCCAGCGGGTTTGCGCCTGTCGAGAAACGTGATCAAAAAGCATCAAGATTGGCGACAAGGCCCACGCTGACCGCAGCAAGATCGATCCAGTTGCTGCTGAAGCCATCCCCTGTGGAGTTGTCACGCTCGCGCGTCGTGCCGCGGGAACCTCCACTGATATAGCGGACGCTGGCAAAGGTGCGGAAGCGTTGGTTGATCTGCGAGCTTAATTTGAGGCTCGTATCAATCAAAGCGCCTGTGGTTTCATCGGCATCATCACCATTAAGGATGGCCGATGACGCGTGGTTCCCTTCGGCTTCGAATTCCAGCGCCAGAGTCGGGCTCAGCCGATAGCCCAGGGTCAGGGCCAAAAGCGGCACCGGCCCTACCCCACGGTTGCTGACCAGGGTTTTCCCATCCAGAGTTTGGAATTCGGTTTTGGCGTTGCGTATCTGAAGTCCAAGGCCAAGGTGCAGCGTGGTGCGATCGGATTTCCAGGTTTCCCAAAGATAGGTGCCGCGATAATAAGGGAAACTGTAGACGAATTGCGTAGGCGTACCCGCGGCGAAGGGCACATTGTCGACGAGAATATCCCGGCGCAGAGCTGTTCGTGAGCGCAGCTCCAGCGGCTGATAGACGAAACGGAGACGCGCTCCATCATCCATTTTCATCTCCGCCGTGTAACGCTGAAACGTCACGAGGTTATCCTGCCCGCCTTCTTTCACATAATCAAAGTGGGTATTCTCGCGGCTATACATGATGCGATGATTCACAACACCCAGCACGCCCAGCTCCGACTGCACCTCGACCGCATCCGACGCTGAATCGGTTGACGTCGTTTCCGTCTTCTCCTGGGCATAAACCAGCGGCGGATAGAGGTTGGTGAAAAAGGACAGTAGGCTCACAAACAAAGGCCGTTTCATGGAATGCTCCTTAAATAATCGCCCAAGGTTTTCATAAGAAGTGTACGTGGGAAAGGATTCACCTTGCCCGATGCCTCCTGCAAAGTGCCGGGAATAATCACCAGGCCCACAGGCTGCCGCGGCTGCAGGAGAGGTTGGGGATGCGGAATCCTTCGGGCCTCTTCAAAGAGCTGGCTCGCCATGATTGTCCTGAGTTGGCTACGGTGCTGCCTAAGGACATCTGTGACAGACGACTGTCCTGCCAAAGGGCGGTCCAAAAGAGTGGCGAAAATCCTGCGAAATTCCAGCGCTGCCGCAAATTCACGGGACACGGAATCGGCCGCGGAGGCTATCGGCATGAAGCCCAGACCCTGCAGGGTGATGATCCAAATCCAGGACAAACAGCGACGCATCATTCAGTCCTCCTTGACGCTTGAGCCTGCTTTGCAAGGAGCTTGCCTCGGGTCCTGGCACGGCTTTGGCATTTGACTTTGCGACAATCCCTGAATCCGGTAGGAGTATTTATGTCAAAAGTCGCGTCTCACTCGCCGGCCAGCCTTTGGAAAAATGGTGAATGGCCGAATTTCGCGGATCAGGTTCCGCATAAGTCAAGCGATGTCATCATAGTCGGGGCTGGCATTGCCGGTCTGACCTCGGCATATCTCATGGCCATGGAAGGCCTGCGTGTCACTGTCCTTGAAGCGTCCCAGCCGGGCGAAGGTGAAACCGGCAATACGTCCGCGCATCTGTCCAGCGCCCTTGATGATCGTTTCACGGAACTGGAGGAACTCTTCGGCGAAGAGGGCTCGTTCCTGGCGGCTGAAAGTCATCGCTGGGCCATTGATATCATTGAGTCCATCTGTCTGCGGGAAAACATCGACTGCGGTTTTGAACGGGTCGATGGTTATCTCTTCAGCACCGAGGAAGCTGAGAACGAGGAACTGCGCAAGGAATTCGAAGCGGCGAAGCGGGCTGGTTTTCAGGATCTGGAGATGCTGCCGGCCCCACCCCTGCGCTCACAAAAACAGGGTGCGGCCATTCGTTTTCCCAACCAGGCCCAGTTTCATCCTTTGAAATATTTAAAAGGCCTCAGTGCAGCTGTGCAGAAATACGGAGGGAATATTCTTCTGAACCATGAAGTCATCGACATTCATGGTCATGCCGCCCCCTACACGCTGACGACGCGTCAGGGAACGACCCACACGGCCGCGCATGTGGTGGTGGCCACCAACAGTCCCTTCAATAACCGCTTTGTCATGCATACGAAACAGGCGGCCTATCGCACCTATATCCTGACCTTCGCTATCGAAGCCGGAAGCGTAAACAAGGCGCTCTACTGGGACATGAAGGATCCTTATCATTACGTGCGCCTCTATCAGCCGAATGAACATCAGACGCTCCTGATCGTAGGCGGCGAGGATCATAAAACCGGCCAGAGCGAAGATCCGGATCAGTCTTTTGAAAAACTCGAAACCTGGACCAGAAAGCACTTCCCTGAAGCCGGCGACATCGTGACCCGCTGGTCGGGCCAGGTGCTTGAACCTGTGGACTGCCTTGCTTTCATCGGGCGGAATCCGGGTGATGAGCAGCTCTATATCGTAACCGGCGATTCAGGCCATGGACTCACGCATGGAACGATCGCCGGCATGCTTTTAAACGACCTTGTGCATAAGCGCAATAATCCCTGGGAAAAGCTCTATGATCCCGGACGCAAGGCGAAATCCTTCAGCTCCCTCAAAGAGTTCCTGAAGGAAAACATCAACGTCGCCCTGCAGTATCGTGATTATTTCTCGCCCGCTGACCTTTCGCGTCCAGGCGAAGTGCCGATAGGAGAAGGCGCCATCGTTCGGCATGGTCTGCAAAAACTGGCGGTCTATCGCGATCATGACAATGAGCTGCATACACTGTCCGCAGTGTGCCCCCATTTGGGCGGCATCGTGCGCTGGAACAAGGTCGAGAAAACCTGGGACTGTCCCTGCCACGGATCCCGCTTCAGCTGCAAAGGTGAAGTGATCAACGGCCCGGCCATCAGCAACCTGAACAAGGCCGAGCTGCATTGACTTCACTTCAGCCCGGGTTTTCCACATGAAGCTCGGGCTGCAGCCGATCCTCTTTTTCCATGTCCTGCAGCATGAAGCCCTCTTTCGCCAGCGCCTTCTGAATGCCCAGCGCGGCCCTTGTGCCTTCCGCTGCGGCCATGATCGCGAGCTGGACATCCTTCATCATGGTCCCAGCCACATAGAGCCCCGGTATATTCGTCGCTTCATAGTGCGCGGTTTTCACAGCGCCACCCTCGGTGAATTCACAACCGAGGCTTTCCGTCAAAGACGATTTTTGATAGCAGGGCGTATTGAAGTAAAGATAGGAACGCGGAAGGCGCTGTCCATTGCGAAAACGAATGGCTTTGAGTCGACCGTCATCATGCTCAAGACATTCGATCAGCTCCTCATGCACGGCAATGTCCCGGTTTTCGAGCTGCTTTCTTTGCTTCATAAGAAGCCCGGAAGGACCATCCGTGCAGATCACCAGATCGCGGCTCCAGGTATAAAGAGCCCGCGCCATCGTAAAAGCCCGTGCGCCGCGACCAAAGATGGCCAGCGGTTTTTCCCGCGTTTCCCAGCCGTCGCAGTAAGGGCTTTGGAAGACACTTTTGCCTAAGCATGCGTCAGCCCCTGCAAGAGGCGGCAGCTCATCCATGACGCCGGTTGCCAAAAGAAGCTTCCTGCTGCTGGCGTTGCGCCCGCCCCTGGTGACGATTTCAAATTCATTCTGCCAACGGCGTCCATCCACGATCTCATCATCCCAGAAGGTCACCGTGCCGAGGGCAGCCAGCTGTTCCCGCCCGCGGCTGACAAGATCGCGCAGGTTGAGTCCATCCAGAGCCAAAAAACCGTGCAATTTTTTCGAGTCCCAGTTGCGGGTTTGATGCGCATCACAGAGCAGGACTCTGCGGCAGGCGCGTCCCAGAAGAAGAGCGGCACTGAGTCCGGCCGGGCCGCCGCCGACTATGATAACGTCAAAAAAATTTTGTGTTCGCATAGGTTCACCAGAAAGAAGGGTGAAAGGCAGAAGACAGAGACGGGCCTGCAAGACTCGAACCGCCAGCTTCTGGCTCTGTCCCGTCATTTCTTACCCAAGCGCGTCCCCTCAGGGGCAAAGGGCTTGACTCCGCTTTCGCGCGAAGCTAGCTTGAAGGTTTTCATGATCATGCCAACACGGCAAGAGAGCAGCCAGAAGCTGAAGGAGACGCGGAATGATTCAGATTTACGGACCCGCAGGATCAAGTGCAGGACGTTGCTTTTGGGCCCTGGAAGAAATCGGAGCGCCTTATGAGGCCGTGCCGGTGAATATGGGAGCGAAGGAGCACAAAAAACCGGAATTTCTGCGCATGAATCCCAACGGCAAGGTTCCGGTTTTGAAGGACGGCGATGTCGTTCTTTGGGAATCCATGGCCATCAATTTCTATCTCGCTGAAAAATACAAACCTGCGCTCCTGGGTGCCGACCTTCATGAAAAGGCCGATATCCTGAAGTGGAGCTTCTGGGGCCTTGCGGAATATCAGAAGCCGATCATCGACGCCTTTATTCAGAAAGTTTTCGTGCCCGAAGCTCACCGCGATCATGCGATCATTGCCCGGAGCCTGGAAAAAATCGCACCCTTGAATCAGCTTCTGGATCAGCACCTGAGCGGCCGCACCTACATGGTGGGGACAAGCTTCTCGCTGGCTGACATCAACGTCGCCTCGGTGGCCAAACTGTGCCCTATGATCGGGGCGAGCCTCAGCTCATTCCCGGCCATTCAAAGTTGGGTCAATCGTCTTATGGAACGTCCTGCGGCTCTCAAAGTCGCCGAACTCGAAAGAAAATAATTCAAGTTCTGACGTCAGCCCCGGCCGACGTCAGCCCCTTTCTTATCCGCCATTCATCTCGCGCCTGTAAAAATCCCCCGGTATTGACCCGTCCTAACTCATGAGGCCATGTCCATGTTCCGTAAACTTGCGCGACTGATGCTCGTCGTTCTGGGTCTTGTGCCCCTCCCGCTTTCCGCCCAAGACTGGCGCACTGCCGATCGCAGCAGCATGGGCCTCGCGCCTTCCCCGGACGCGGAGCCTGAGGCGTTGGTCCAGATCTATGCCGCGCGTGCCTTTCGATGGCGCGGTTACTTCGCCGTTCACACCTGGGTCGCGACCAAGGAAAAAAACGCTGCGGCCTATACGACCTATCACGTCACCAACTGGGGGCTCAACCGCACGGGCAGCACCATCGCCATCCAGGAGGATATTCCTGATCGCCGCTGGTTTGGCGCTGACAGTGACCTCCTTTATGAAATCAAAGGCGCCAGGGCTGAAAGCGCCATACCCCAGATCCAAGCGGCCGTTGCCAGTTATCCCTATCACGACTTCTATCGCGCCTGGCCGGGGCCGAACAGCAACACCTTTGTTTCGCATATTATTCGGAGCAGCCCCGATCTGCGCTTTGAGCTGCCGCCCCATGCGATCGGCAAGGACTGGATCGGCACCGGCGACCTTGTCGGGCTTTCCGAAACCGGCACGGGAGTTCAGTTCTCACTTTTCGGACTCCTTGGTCTCACAATGGGGTTAGGTGAAGGCATTGAAGTCAACCTGCTGGGCCTTTCGCTTGGCGTCGATTTTTTAAGGCCGGCCCTTAAACTGCCTTTCCTTGGGCGCCTTGGCATGCGTGATTCCGAAGCTCCTGGTTGAGCTTATGTAACAAGCATTCCGCGTATCCTTCCCTGAAAAAATTTGCTAATCACACCCCAAAGCTGCCTCTGGGCCTGCCCAGCTCAGAGATATTCCCAAATCTTTTCAGGGAGATAACCCATGTCACCGCACACCTTCTTCCGGCGTATGTTTGTTGCCTGCGCCCTGGTCTTTGCGTTCAGCACTCCGACTTTGATTCCCGGTCCGCAACTCATGGCGCAGGATACCGCCCCGGATAGCATTCAAGGTGTTTACACCGGCGTTTTTCATCCCGGTCGCCCCACTTCGGTGTCCATTCAATTGCGTGTGGATCAGGACCGCGATGTGCTCATTGATTTTTTGGATAAAACGGGCTGGTACACGGGCATCAGGCGAACGGTGAAAGCCGGCACGAGCTATGTCTCGGCCCAGCTTCCTCTGCCCGATGCTTTGCGCGATCTGTCCTCGGCCTATGTTTCCGTCAAAATCATTCCGGTCGGTGGCGAATGGTTTCAAAAGATTGCTGAAGTCAATCAGCCCGTGCGCTTCGTCACGCTCGAACCGATTCGCGCGGCCCTTTATTACAACTATCCGTTGTCCACCTTCAGCGCTCCGGTCGGCCGCGGCATTTCCAATCACGATGGTGTGAGCGTTTTCGTTCGCCAGCAAAACGGCCGCTATGAAATGGGCTATCTGCAGTCCGGCTATGGCCAGGAGCAGGAGCTGATTTTGGATCTGCTCAGCGGCGATCTGAATTTCCGCATGAAAAATTCCATGGGCATCACGGATATTTCCACGATCACAGCCGCCTCCATCGCCGATGACAGCCAGAGCAAGCACGTCTATGTCCAGCATCTGCAGCGCATGAAAGGTTACTTTGAACATGTGGAAAGTGGTCGCATGGCCGATCTTTCCGGTGATTATCCGATCCTTCGTGAAGCCAACAGCTATCTTCGGCAGGTGCTCTTCACTCTGGAACCTTTGATCTATGAAAAACTGGAAACCCCCGTCCTTCAGAACCCGAACGGCGGCCCCACCATGCCCCCGCGTCCTGGCAAGGAACTGGCCGTGAAGGTTCACTATGAAGCCGGCGCGGATCGTGACCTCCTCCTGACCGTCAAAGCCCAGGGCCGCGTTTTGAGCAGCCAGCGCTTCAAAGCCGCCGCCGGTGAGGACACTCTGGTTCTGCCGCTCGTTCTGCCGAAGGACGCCCCCACGGTGGAAACGGAATTCTCCCTGGCTCTGGTGCCGCAAAGCGCAGGACTGGAAGCGACTCTGGCTCAGGCCCGTATTCAGGCGAATGTTCTTCCTCTGAATAGCATCGATTATGTTTATGTGTCTGAACAGGTGAGCAGCCTGACCGATCTTTACATGAGCGTCACCTACGCAAGCGTTGAGCCCCTTGATCTGCGCGTCGATCTTTACGATGCCTCAGGCCAGCGCCTCGATCGTATTCAGACCCCGCTCGAAGTCACCGAGGTCGGCTCCATCTACACGATGAAATTCAGTCAAGACTACGAACTCGCGAGCGGCCGGACCTACACGCTGGTCTTCCGCCTGGTGCCCGCGGGCAGCACCAGCGAAAATGGCTTTGGTGATATCGTGAAGTTTTTCAGGAAAAGGGACGTGAACTAATTCCAAAGGCATGGTAGTTCTGAATGGACGCCATGCGAAGAGGAATGGAACGATGAAGGATCATTTAGGTTTTTACAAGTCCTGGGCCAGCAGCTTTCCCATCGGTCAGATCATCTATAAGGTCACTGAGCCTTATACAGTCGAGTCCGTGGGAACCGACTTCCTTGTGCTGAAAAGTTCCAAGGATGGATCGGTGGTGAGAATTTTCCGAAATACGGAAGAAAGCTACGAATTCACCGCCTCGCCTCAGGTCTCATGATCGCTCAGCCGCTGCCGCATGAACAGCTGAATCAACCCAGGACGCGGTCCTGGGATCGTACCATCACACACCAAGATTGCCCACATCGTGGGGATTCGAGCCTTCGGCACCCATGTTCTGTCCCAGCTGCGCGGCCGCATCCTTGTCCTCTTTACAGCCGATGCAGTATTTGGTGTAAGGAATGGCCTCTAGCCTCGCCAGAGGAATCTCCTGGCCGCATTCTTCACACTGCCCATAAGTTCCCTGGTCCATGCGCGCCAGCGCACTGCTGATCAAAGCCAGTTCGGCCCGTTCACGGCGAATCAATGCAATTCCTTTGTCATAGTCTGGATCACCCACGACCATGTCAGCGGGATGATTGGTATCAAGCTGTGCCTCCTCGTCCTGGTCTGGCGCCAAAAGCTCGCGCAGATTATGTTCACTATGGATGGTGATGGTCTGCAGCTCCCGCTTTCTGAGCTCCAGCATCTCACGGAGTTCATTCAATTTTTCCAGCTCCACCGGCTTTTCCTTTCGCATGAGTTGAGTGTCCGCAAAGGACTCCTTCCCTTCCCTGCAGCATAAATTGTGCCGCCCAGGTCCGGTGATTCGGCTTTTCTTTCCTTATCCAAAGCAGTAAGTATCGGCAGCTGCTGATAACGAGAGGGCGTTACCTTGTCGAAATTCCTGCGATCTGTGCTTTCCGGCCTGGCCTTTGTCACTCTTTTGGGCTGTCAGAAATTCTCAAAGAGCTTTCAGGAAAAAGCCTTCACCTGTGGACTGGAACCGGATCAGGTCCAAAATTCAGCGCAGCTTTTGCAGCTTGTCGATGCCGACAATCAGCCCCTGAGCGCAGCCCGCCTGCAGACTCTACAGATTGGGCTGCGGCACGAAGAAAGCTGGCAGGATCTTCCTCTGAGTCGCGGCGGCTGCGTGGTGGTGAACCCACAAAACCAGGGCGATATCGTTGTCCATGATCCCGTGCACGACGAAGCCGCCTATCTTTCGCTGGAAACGGGAGGCAGCGGATTCCGTCGCCTGCCACTTAAAAAACGCCGCAGCTTTTCCATGCGTTTTTCCTGTCCCTCCAATGCCTACGCCGCGGATGAGCAGCTGCAGCTGAATGCCTTTTACGCCGGCGACGGTGAAGCCAAAGCTGGTCTTTGGCTCAGCTTTACCGCTCAAAAAGCGGATACGGGCGAGCCGGCCCATGTCCTTTGGAATGCCGCGCTCGATCGCAAGGCCTTTCCCGCTGCTTTAGACATGCAGAAGCTGCCCGCAGGTCGCTATCAGCTCACAGCGCGCGCCGGTTATTTAAAACCAGGACAGGATCCAGCGGAACTCGATGTCCTCGGCAACCGCGAGGGCTGTCCTCTGCAGATCATGCGTGAAGTACCGGACGCCCCGAAGTGGCGACTGACGGCCCACACCGGAGCCGTAAACCCTCCACCCGATCTGGTGGTTTCCGTCGGGCAGCCGCTCGATCTGATGAAAGAGCCCGAACTTCAACTGGAATACTGCGTGGAACCCCTGCAGGGTCCTTTGCTGCAGTGCGAGTCTCAAGCGCAATGCAGGGGCTCTGCAGCCGCCTTTACCAAGGCCGATAGCATCAGTCTTCCCGAAGCCGGACAATGGGCTGTCTTCGCGCGAAATCGTGATGCCGCCGGCCATGTCTCGGCTTTAAGCTGCGCCCGCGTGCAGGTCTCGAACAGCGCACCCGTCTTTGCCGTGAACTGGGACGAGCCGGATTGGAATCAGCCTTTTCCCTTGGTTTCCCTGCCGCCTTTGACATTGAAAGCCGAGATCACGGATTTAAAACACGAGACGGTCGGCCTTCAGTATTTGGAAGACAGCCTCGAATGTCGCGTGACGGTGACCTCGGCACTTGGCAATTCACGCGATGCTTACTATAGCCGTTGTATGAGCGGCCGCTGCCAGGGACGAGCCTTTCGCGACTGGCAGCCCTGTTCGCGCGCGATCGCGATTGATATGAGCCAGGAATGGCTGCGATCGGAAAACTGGGAAAGTTCAGTCTCGCTTCATGTGCGGGCCAGTGATCAGGCCGGACATGAGCGGGTGCTGCGCAAAAATCTTTGGTTTTCTGGACAGCGCCTTCTCAATAAAAGCATCCCACATCCCAGGACGCAGGATGTCATCAGCAGCAGTCAGCTGTTCAAGCGAAAAGATGGAACCGTCCTGGCTACTGCGGATGGTTTCATCCTGCAGCAGGGAAAGAAGGGCTTCGAAGCGGATCCGGCGATCAGCAGCATGTTGGGCGCCCGTCCGCCCCGGCAGCTGAATCTTTTTGAAGATTCGCATGGCGTCGCGCTGTGGGGTTTTTGGACCTTTCATGATGCAAGCGGGCCGGTTTTGGGCAAAAAAGTCGGCGAAAACTGGCTATTTCAGCCCACTTCCGATCAGGGAGGCCCGGCGCAAACCTGCGACAACTTCGGTCAGGATCATCAGGGCACTCTTCTTTGCCTGAATGCTGCAGCACTGGCCCTGATGGATGCGCAGCATCGTTGGCAAAGTCTGCCTTTGGTGGATGCGTCGGGAAAAAATTTCAAATGTGAAACCACCGCGCCTTTGAAGAGCCGCTATACAGAAGATGCGTCGGGTCGCTGGCTGCTTTGCAATAAATCGACACTCCTTTTTCAGGCAAAGGGTGAAACAGCCTGGCAGAAGATAACAAGCACCCCGAGTTATCTCGTCAACTTGCGTCATATTCTAAGGACCAGCAAGGGGGAACTTTGGGTCCTGGGTGATGAGGGTTCATCGAGATCCAAAGTTTATGCCTGGAATAATACGGAGTGGGAGGATCGCAGCGAAGGTCTGGATGAGCCCTGGTCCATTCGAGACACAGACAATCCGCTCGCGGACCTTGAAAACTTTCACGAGCTGGCGGATGGATCCCTCCGCTTTGGTGTGCAGAGCTATGACAGCA
>NZ_DASTAT010000029.1 GCF_035712445.1 Oligoflexus sp.
ATGCCCATTATCGACTCACCTGCGATAAAGCCGGATGCCACCGGCACCACGAAGCGCTCGCTCATCAGCGCCGATCTCTTCTCAATAATCAGGGCAATCAAAGCCCCCAGGAACATCGCCAGGGAGTTAAAGAACGGCACGATCATGGAAAGACCAAGACCCGTGGCCGAAGGAATAAAACGCGCCTGCTTCGGAAAGAGCCGCTCCAAAACGGGGATCACAATACCGACCAAACCGCCGCAAACAATCGCGACTCGCGCCGTGGGATGCAGAGCATCCACGCCGGTCGCCAAAAGTTTTGCAACCGCGGCCCAGGTCTGCGCAGCCGGTGCGGGCCACTGATCCGTACCCAAGGAGGCCGCAGTGGGAACGAGGATATAAAACACAGGAACGACAACCAGGGTTCCCACAAAAATACCAAGGAACTGCGCAATAAACTGCTGACGCGGATTCGCACCCAGAAGATAACCGCTCTTCAGGTCATTCAAAAGATCACTCGCCGAACTCGCTGCACCGGATGTGACCGCCGCAGTCATAAGGTTCGTTGTAATATTCGAAGGCGCCAAGGCCCCAAAGGCCAGCTGAGTCACCTTCCCCATCGCGCCTGTAGGCGTGATATCGGTTTCCCCGGTCGCACGGCTCGCCACGATACCGAGGAAGAAGGTCAAGGCCACAGCCACGATCCCCATCCAGATACTCGTGTTAAAGAAATAATTCATCGCCACAACGCAGCCGAGGGCCGTGAGCAGAAAACCAATCGCAAACCACGACGCCGGCACTTCAATCGCGCTGATGGCATCGGGAGGCGTCTGATTCTTCCGCGAAAAGATCTTCGTCATACCCAACAAAGCCCGCTGAATCGTACGCCACTGCATGAAGAATGCGGTCAAACCCGATGTCACCATCAAAGCCGCCCCACCCCAGGTACTCCAGCCGACGATCGCACGGAAGCCGAGCTTGCTCGCATCAATCGCGCCGGCATCCACCATCATCGGGGCCAGAACCATATAGTTGATGATCGCTCCCAAAAGCAGCGACCAGGCCACGCGCCAGCCGATGATCGCGCCCGCGGCCATCATCACCGTGCTCACTTCAAACGTGACAGTCCATTTGCTCAGGGCCATGCCGCGAATCGAGCCGGGAAAATCCCAATGCGCCGGAATCGAAAAGGGCTTGCCCGCATCCCGGAACCACGCGATCACCGCACCAAACAAGGCCGCAAAACCCAAAGCCCGCGCTTTGATCGAAGCCTCGGCGCCGGTGGCATGCAGACTCCGCAGGGTTTCCGCCGCCGCTGTTCCACTCGGAAAACGCAGCTGGTCGATGTTGATCATCTGCCGTTTCAAAGGCACGGCCATGAATACGCCAAGCGCCGCAACGAGAAAGACGAACACGAAAAGCGCGCCCATCGGCAGATGTTCGCCGTTGATGATCAAATACGCCGCAATCGCCGAAATCATGATCGTTCCGGTCGAATAACCAGCCGACGAGGCGGTCGATTGCATGCAGTTATTTTCCAGGATCGACATATCCGTTTTGAAGAGCCGCGGAAAGGCCTTCATGAGGGTTTTATAGATCGAAAAGGACAGGACGCAGGCGGTTATCGCAACGCCCAGGGACCAGCCTGTTTTCAAACCCACGTAAAGATTCGAAAGCGACATGAAACCGCCCAGAACCGCGCCCATCAGCACCGCTCGCCAGGTCAGCTGCGGAACCTTGTCCCCCTGATAAACTTTTTTAAACCATTCGACTTCCCGCGGATCGCGTCCCTCGAAGCCTTTTTGAGTCTTACCCTTCGGCCCCTTCGCCCCCTTCGGCGCAATGAATTTGCCTTTGGCCTTGGTTTCCTTGGCCTTAATTCCCTTTGCCAACGTTCATGCCCCCCTTCTCCAGATAATAATCGTAGTTTCCTTCATAAACGCGCAGTTCACCGTCGCGTATTTCGAAAACCCGATTGGCGAGGGCGCGCAGGAAATGTCGGTCATGACTCACGACCAGGACGGTTCCATCGAAATCCTGAACCGCTTTCAGAAGCACTTCCCGCGATTCGATATCCAGGTGGTTGGTCGGTTCGTCGAGCACCAGGAAATTCAAGGGGCTGGCGAGGATTTGCGCCAGCAGCACCCGGCTGCGTTCACCGCCGGACAGGACCCCGATTTTCTTATGCACATCATCACCACTGAAAAGAAAGGCTCCCAGAAGGTTTCGAATGAACCCGATGGTGGCGTCCGGCAGACGCGAGCTGATCTCTTCAAAGATGGTGTTGTTCGGATTCAAAAGATCCAGAGCATGCTGACTGAAATAGCCCGTCCGCACACTCGGGCCGATGGCCACGGAACCGTCCGTCGGTTCCGTTTCCCCAACTATGGTTTTCAGAAGCGTGGATTTCCCCGCTCCGTTCACACCCGTGAGGGCGATTTTATTCTGTCTTTGAATGACCCCGGACACCCCGCGGAAAACCTGCCGCTGGGTTCCATCCTCGCGCGTCCAGATCTTGCTCAGATCGGTCAGGCGCGCGACATCATTCCCACTGCGCGGAGGCGTGGGAAAGGTAAACTCAATCGTCTTCGTTTCGGGCGGCGCTTCAATGCGATCAATTTTCTCAAGTTTCTTCACCCGCGACTGCACCTGAGCCGCATGCGAGGCCCGCGCGGCAAAACGCGCGATGAAATCCTCTTCCTTGGCCAGCATTTCCTGCTGACGCCGATGCGCGGCGGCCTGCTGTTCACGCCGCTGCTCGCGTTCGCGCAGATAGAATTCATAATTGCCGGAATAAACAGTCACCTGCTTATGGGCGATCTCCACGATGCGGCCGACGAGCCGATTCATGAATTCCCGGTCGTGGCTCGTCATCATGATCGCGCCCTTATAGGACTGGAGCCATTCTTCAAGCCAGAGGATGGATTCGATATCCAAATGGTTGGTCGGTTCGTCCATCAGCAGCACATCGGGCTGCAGGGTCAGGATTCCCGCCAGCGCAATCCGCATTTTCCAGCCGCCGCTGAACTGCTCGACCGGACGATTGTAATCGGAAGGCCCGATGCCGAGGCCGGTCAGCACCGCCTGGGCTCGCGATTCCAGGTCATAGCCATCGCGCTGCTGGAATTCCATCTGCGCATCACCGTAGCGTTCCATGAGTTGATTGAACGCATCGGGATCCATGTCCGACGTCGCACCCGACGCCAGCTGCGCTTCCACATCGGCGATGAACGCACCGAGTTCCGCGACGCGTCCGGCGCTGGCCATCACCTGTTCAAGGGCGGTGCGTCCGCGCATTTCTCCCACGTCCTGGGAAAAGTAGCCCACCACGCACTGGGGCGGGATGGTGATGCTTCCTGCGTCGGGATGATCTTCACCTACGATCAGGCGGAAAATGGTGGTCTTGCCGGCACCATTCGGGCCGACCAAGCCAATCCGATCGCCTTCACGAATCAAAAAGGAGGCGTTTTCGTAAAGGACCCGCTGGCCCTGCCGTTTGGTCAGATTTGTGAGATGTATCATGCGTCGGAGACTCGTCCTGGAGTTTTTTTACGGACCGCGAGCATAACCGACTTTGGAAGGAAATTCAGCTGAAATCCCGGTCGATGATGGCCGTCAGGGCCGTTTCCAGGAATTCGATCTGGGCCACCAGCTCCTGGCCTTTGCCACGACTTTGCTGGGGCAGAAGCAGACGCTGATCAAACCAGCCAGTCAGAAGCTCCATCGACATCCGCAAGCGGCCTTCGGACAGACCGTCCTTGCCCATACTGAAAAGGCGGCCTTCCAAAAGATAATGCTTCAGATCCTGGCGGAATTCACCGTCCAAGGTCCAAAGCAGGGGATTGCGTCCATAAAGATGCAGCGCCTTGCGAATCGGCGTTGCCATATCCTCGTACACGAGTTGATAGGCCTTGATGAGACTCTGCACCGCCAGCTGCTGATGCCGGATGTTGGTGAAGTTGCCGAGCGCGCCCTGCAGACGAAGGAAAAGTTCCGCCGCCAGGTCCTCGTAGGAAATCTGTTCGGTCTGTTCCTGCGGCGCATTCAGGACGGTGCGCAGATCGCGATGAAAAGAATCCGGGTTCGCAAGGCGCTCCCGCAGCTTTTTGATCTCGTTCCCTATGATGGTCGCTTGATTTTTCTTGCCGAGTTTTTCAAAACAACTGCGCGTGAGTTCCAGCGCCGTGATTTCATCTTCGATCGAACGGCCTTCGCTTCGCGACTTTTGCAGAAAGCGATAGCAGGACTGAAGAGCGGCCTTGGGATTGGCTTCCAGAAGGATACGCGTGAGACGCGCCATGGCCCGCTGCCGAATCGGGGCCTCGGTTTCCATGACCAGCACCAGAAAACGCTCCACCAGCACTTCGCTGGACGGCCTTTTTTGGATATGGCCCAGAAATTCCTCGATCCCCGGGTTATTTCCCAAGGTAGGTGCCATCAAAAACTCCGTTCTCTATGGGTCCAGAGTTTTTATCGGCTCATGTGGTCAAAACATTAAGATGCGGGTCTTTCGCGCGCTTTTTCAAGGGCTTAAAGCCTGCATTACAGGACGTAAGCAGGCTCAATTTCAGGCAGATTAGGGGATTTTTCAGTGATAAAGAGCCTGGCGTTCGGCCGCGATATCGGCCCGCTCCAGATACTCCGTATAGCTCATCTCGCGGTCGATCACACCCTTGGGCGTCAGCTCGACGATGCGGGTCGCGATCGTTTCCACGGTTTCGCGGTCCTGCGAAATGAGAAGGATCGTCCCCTTATAGTTCTTCAAACCATTGTTCAGGGCCGTGATGGATTCCAGATCCAAATGGTTGGTCGGCTCGTCCAGCAAAAGGACGTTCGGCTGCATCATCATCATCCGCGACAGCAGGCAGCGCACTTTTTCGCCCCCGGACAGAACCTTGGTTTCCTTGAATACCTCCGTGCCGCTGAAGAGCATCTTGCCCAAAAATCCGCGCAGGAATTCCTCTTCGGCTTCGGCGGGCTTGGTCGCGCCGCGGCGCAGCCATTCGATCAGGCTCAGGTTCTCGCTGAAAAAGGCCTCATGATCCTTCGGGAAGTAACCGCGCTTGGTGGTCACGCCCCAGCTGAATTCACCGGAATCCGGCGCTTTCTCTCCGGCAAGGATTTGGAGGAGGAGCGAGGCCGGCGCCGTATCACGACCGACGAAGGCGATCTTCTCACCTTTCTCGACGTTCATGCGCAGATTCTTAAAGAGCGCTTTACCGTCAAGCGAACCTGTGAGGTTTTTGACTTCAAGCAGCTGCTTGCCCGCTTCGCGTTCCTGCTGGAAATGAATATGCGGATAGCGGCGCGACGAAGGTTTGATCTCTTCGATGCTGAGCTTATCCAAAAGTTTTTTCCGCGAGGTGGCCTGGCTCGACTTCGATGCGTTGGCCGAGAAGCGCTCGACGAAGGACTTCAGTTCCTTGATCTTGTCTTCGGTCTTTTTATTCTGGTCCTGCTTCTGCTTCAAAGCGAGTTGGCTCGCTTCATACCAGAAGCTGTAATTGCCGGTGTAAAGATTGATCTGGTTGAAATCGAGATCGGCGATGTGGGTCGAGACTTTATCCAAAAAGTGACGATCGTGGGATACGACGATCACAGTGTTCTTGAATTCGCAGAGGAACTCTTCGAGCCACATGATCGAATCGATATCCAGGTTGTTCGTAGGCTCATCGAGCAGGAGGATATCAGGGTTTCCAAAGAGCGCCTGGGCCAGAAGAACCCGGACCTTCATGCCGGCTTCCAATTCGCGCATCAGCATGCTGTGCAACGCGGTCGGCACACCCAGGGATTCCAGCATGCCCCCGGCCTGGCTTTCCGCATCATAGCCGCCAAGGTCCGCGAAGCGATGCTCCAGCTCGCCTGCACGGTAGCCGTCCTCTTCTGAAAAATCCGGCTTCAGGTAAAGCTCGTCTTTCTCTTTCATGATATCGAAAAGCTCGCGGTTGCCCATCAAAACGGTTTTGATGACTTCCACGTCTTCAAATTCAAAATGGTTCTGTTTCAGGACCGCCACGCGCTGGCCCGGGGTGACCAGGACTTCGCCGCGATCGGGCTTGATTTCGCCCGAAAGGATCTTCAGGAAAGTCGATTTTCCTGCGCCATTGGCCCCAATCAGGCCATAGCAATGCCCAGGGTGGAATTTAATGCTGACATCTTGAAAGAGAAACCTTTGGCTAAAAGCCAGGGTGACTTGATTGGTGCTGATCATGTAACTAAGTCCATAAGATGAGGTTCCCGAAGGCGCCTACAGTAATTCATGGACTTGGTTTTGGCTAGCAGAGAATACTTAAGTCTTTTCCCAGGCTTAAGACCGGCTGCGGAGGCTTTGGGGCATTTGGGAGACAAGGCGCAGAGACTGCTGAGGCAGGCCGCGCTCCAAAGCCTCCCACTGCTGGCGAAGGATTTCGGTCATATCGCTGACCGCCGCATGCCGCAGCCAGACCTCTTCACCGAAAATGCGCCAGGCTTCGGGACTGCGCTCCGTATCCAGACGGGAAAGCCTTGTCATCAGGCTATTCCAGGTAAACGGCAGATAATCGCGTTCGGCCTGGAGCTCGGATCCGCGCACGCCGAATTCGGTGGAAAGGATCGGCAGACGCGCGGCCAGATATTCAAAGATTTTGACATTGCTGCCCGATCCTCGCGCGACCGGATTGATGGCAAAATCCGCCGCTTGAAAATAGGGCAGAACGGAATCCACGAAGCCGGTGGCCAGCATATGCGGGGAACGTCCGGCAGGCGCCACGGAGCCAAGGATCAGAAAGTGTATCGAGGCGGACTTGAGGGCCTCCTGATTCTTCTGAACGAAAGACTGCAGCTCGGCGACGGCTTCCATATTCGGCGCATAACGGCTGCCGCTAAAAAGGACGACCCGGTCCTTGGCCTGAAAACCCAGCTTTTCCCGCATCTCGATCCGCTTTGCGGCATCCGGGGCATAAAGCGCGGCATCAATTCCATTCGGCACGAGCTGAATGGGTTTCACCTCACGATTATGCGCCTGGAAGAAAATATAGTCCTCCACCGAACAGGCCAGGATACCATCATAACGTTTGGACGCAGTCTGCTCCCACTGCTGAACGATCGGCGCAAAAAGATGCCGATCGCGGAAACCACCCTGTTCGAGCAGTCGGTATTCAAGATTATGACTCAGGAGCACCCAGGGCTTTCGACGCCAGGGCCCTGGAATCGGCGGCACAAAAGGCAGATCGCAGATAATGCAGTCCGCCCAGTGCAAACGTTCGCGCAAACTCGCAGGAATCAGGCCGGCAGCGAGAATGGGATACTGCCATAAGCGGGGCAAACCGAGGCGGCGGGCCAGAGTTTGAGCCAGACCGAGCGGCAGGGAAAGATTGATCTCCTCGACCAGGCCGGGCTCAATGTCTTCCTGCAGAAGACTGGGGCCGGATCCGTAGTCCTCACGGCGACCGGCAAGGCTATAGATGCAGACATCAAGGCCAAGTCGTGCCAAGGCTTTCGCAAGGTTTCCACTGCGCAGATGGCCACCGGCCTGATTGGGAAACAGACGCAAACCACTGAGGATCAAGACTTTCCGAATACGCTTCAAAGGCCCCTCCAATCCCACAACAACTTATACCATAGCGGCTCCGCAGGGGGCGGCACAATGGGAAGAGCAAAGATCCGGCCAGGATGGGCTGCTTGGGTTGGCTGAATTTATACAGTATTTACAGTGCGTTAACAAAGAGCGCACGAGGGGTTCAGCGCCGCGCTGTCAGATTTTTTGACAGGAGTCGCAGGACCGACCGAAACGAAGGGCGCTGCGCGCGGCTTTCAGGGAACTGGAAATTCCCTATCGAGCCTCGCTTTTATCCTGTGTTAGGTTAAAGGCCACGTTCTCGTCGATAGGGTGGAAGTATGCGTACAAAAGTCTTGATCACAGGTCAGCTGCATAACGTGGCCTTGGAAGGGTTCAATCAAATCGCGGGTCTTGAGATCGTCTACAAGCCCGATGTGGTCTTCGAGGAACTCGTTCCCGATCTGGCCAACACTCATGTTCTGGTGTCCCGTAGTGAAACCAACGTGGATCGCCGATTGATCGACGCATCCCCGCAACTGAAAGTGATCGCGCGCGCTGCCGTCGGCGTGGGCAACATCGATCTCGAATATGCCACCGAACGCGGAATTCTCGTCCTCAACACGCCCGGTAAGAATACCAACTCCGCGGCCGAGCTGACCCTCGGCCTCATGCTCGCCATGCTGCGGAAGATTCCCGAAGCGCAGAACAAGGTGAAAGCGGGCGGCTGGGACCGTCACCGCTTCAGCGGTTTCGAACTGAAAGGCAAGAAAGTCGGCATCGTCGGACTTGGCAATGTGGGCCACCGCGTGGCTCGATTCTGCCGTGGATTTGACTGTGAAGTGTACGCTTATGATCCCTATATTTCGCCCAACGTGTTCTCGAATCATGGCGCGACGCCGGTGAGCTCGCTCCTGGAAATCGCCGAGATCTGCGATATCCTCACGCTGCATGTGCCGAAGAATAAAGAAACGACCAACATGATCGATCGCGCCGTGCTGCAGGCCCTGGGTCCCCAGGGTTATTTCGTGAACGCAGCGCGCGGCGGCGTGGTGGATGAGAAGGATCTTCTGTGGGCGCTCGAAACGCACGTGATCGCGGGCGCAGCGATCGACACCTTTGAAAAAGAACCCGGCCCCTGGATGGATCTTGTGAAACATCCGAACGTTTACTGCACACCGCATATCGGAGCCTCGACCGAGGAAGCGCAGATCGCGATCGGCCAGACCATAGTCGAGCAGGTGCGGAAAGCCTTGGAAGGCGGCGTCGTGGATTATCACGTGAACCTGCCTCAGGTCGGCGTGATCGATAAGCCCATCCTGAAAGCCTACTCCACCCTTGCCGAAAAACTCGGCTCGATCGTCGGCCAGGTCCTGGACTTCAATCCCAAAACAGTGCAGCTCCAGTACCGCGGTGATATCGCGGAACTCGATAACTCCATCATCCGCCTCAGCTGGATGAAGGGTTTCGCCACCCAGGTCGTCGATGATTACGTGTCCTTCGTGAACGTGAACAAGCACATCGAACGCCTGGGCATCGAAATCAGCGAAAGCACGGATCCCAGCTTTACGAGCTATAATTCCGCTTTGAAAATCATCGTCCGCGGCGCTCAGGGCCAGCAGATCACGGTCGGCGGCGTGGTGTTTGAAGAGCGGCATATCCGCCTGACCCTCTTCAACGATTTCCACTTCGAAGTCGAGCCTACGGGCTATCTCCTTCTGATCGAAAACCATGACCGTCCCGGTGTCATCGGTGACGTCGGCCACTATCTGGCCCGTGGTAACGTCAACATCAGCTCCTTCAACCTGAGCCGGAATAAAAAAGGTGGACGGGCGATGGCGATCGTCAGTGTCGATAGTCAGATCCCTGCGCCGCAACTGAAGCAGCTGAAAGAACTGCCCAACGTTGTCAGCGCCAAAGCCCTTTTCCTATGAGCAAGGATGAGCTGAAAAATCCGCTCACCCGCGAAGGCTGGGAGCGGATCGCTGAAGAGCATCGCCAGCTGCTTGAGGTGGAACGGCCACGCATCGTCGAAAACATGGCGACCGCGGCTGCCGAAGGGGACCGTTCGGAAAACGCAGAGTATATCTATAGCCGCAAGCGGATGCGGGAAATCGATAAACGCCTGCGTTACCTCACCGGCCTTCTGAAGGATGCGGAGATTGTGGATCCACGCAATATCCGCAGCAGTCGCATCGAATTCGGGGCCACCTTCGTCATCGAGGACGAGGAGGGCCAGACCCGGGAATGGACCATCGTCGGGGTCGGAGAGTCCGATGCCGACAAGGGCACGATCTCCTGGAAGTCGCCCTTGGCCCGGGCTGTCTGGGGGAAGAAGGTCGGCCAAGTGGTCACTGTACACCGGCCGATGGGCGATGCCGATTACGAGATCATCGATATCCATTATGCCGGACGTCGGGTGGAGTAGGACGAAGTTCAGGCACCCGTCTGTTGGATTTTTCGAACAGCGTCACGCCCTATGGTCTGTCATCACGACTTTAAAACGCTTGTTTTCCCGGCATTCTCCGCCGCTTTACCCTCCTCAGCGATGGAATGAGTTTTGCTCTTCACGGAATCGTTACCGTGAAGAGCGGGCACATTCCAAATAAAACGAGTTGAAGAGGGTTATATCCATGAAGCTGAAGCGTGTATTCGCCGAGTACGAGTGCGAAGAGACAAATTCCTGGGGTTGCTTTTGTCCGTCCTGCAAACAATATCAGAGCTATGAATGTCCCGAAACCGGCGGAGTCCAGACCAGCTGTCCGGATTGTCAGTCGAAATTTATCGTGACGTTCCACCAGTGATATCTGCGGGCGTCGAGGGGGGTCTGCCTTGAGGGGCGGAATTATTGCAGCTTGATTGAGCCTGCGGTTTCCGTGATCATACGCTGTTCCTCAATCCCTAAAGGAGCCCCTTATGTCTCATTCATACCAGGTGGAGCCTGCGCGCGCCGACTGGCCACAGCTCAGTGGAAATATTTACTGCATCGGCCGTAATTATGCCGACCACGCCAAGGAACTTGGCAACGAAATTCCTGCAGAACCTGTCGTCTTTTTGAAAGCGCCTTCGTCCCTGCGTCGACTGGCGGAAGGACCGATCGCCTTTGCCGATGAAACCTATCATCATGAACTGGAACTCGTACTGCTGGTGGGACGTCATCTGAAGAGCCAGTCCGATGTCGGCCCGGATGCCGTCGCGGCTGTGACCCTGGGACTCGACCTGACCCGCCGGGGTGTGCAGGATCAATTGAAAAAGAAAAGCCTGCCCTGGACGATCGCGAAGAGCTTCGCCGGTTCCGGCATGCTCGCGCCCTTCGTCAGCGCCCAAGGCGTGGATTTAACCAGGATTGATCTGCAGCTGGAAGTGAACGGTGAAGTGAAGCAGGCAGGACACACCAAGGACATGATGTTCCCCTGCTATACGATCCTGCATTATCTCGTGACGCTGCAGAACCTGTATCCAGGGGATCTTATCTTCACCGGAACGCCCTCGGGCGTGGGACCTTTGAAACGCGGTGATCAGCTTCGAGTTTTCAGTGACGCTTTGAAACTGAATGCGAACGGCCGACTTTAACGCCGAGCCTGGCGCGTACCGGCAGCAGCTGCGGGTGGTACGCGCAGAACAGCCAGCGAATTGGTTTCATCCATAAAGATCTCACTGTGCACGATGCGTCCCTGCGAAAGCACCAGAGCCTTGTGATTGCTGCCCGGATGCCCCCAATATTCCCAGTGTCCATCACCGACCGGCACCGCCTGGAATCCCGCGACGAAGACTTCGGCATTTTTGGGAAGCGTGCCCTGAATGCGAAGACGTCTCTGTTTCCAGCCAAGGAGTGGCGGCGCTTCCTTCAGCGACTGCGTGCTCACCATGCAGCGATTTTTTTGCCGAACCGTTGCACAGGGTTGACTGTTGCCCACATTAAGACGCCAGCGTTTGGTGCCGTGCTGCTGCGAAGCCATGGCTATCGAAAACTTTTGACCGTTGGTATCCGAAAGCGTGATGCCGGGCTTCAAACGCCAGAAGGCTTTCACATCTGCGGCCTCGTCGATAAACCACTTGCCGTCCTCTTTAAAGGCCCAGTAGGATTTTTTCATGTGAACGCGCAGCAGCGATGACATCGCGCGTACTGTCTCTTCGAAGGTCTTCGCATAGCCTGCGACGAAAGCGGTTTTCTCGGGCTGACCGAAAGGATTCTGCCAGGTGATCTGGCTGCGGATATAACCGACCTGATCGCGCTTGGGAACATAGGTCAGGTTCAATTTCCAGGGCGCCCCCTTATCCACGCGAATGCCAAGGTTTTCCAGGTCATTGGCCAGCATCGGCAGGATGCGATCCTCCAGCACCTCGGCCTGATGTTTTTCCAAAAGATTCGCGGGCACACCGCGGAAAGGCGTCACCTGCAGGGCGATCGCCGTCAGTCCATCATCAAAGTAAAGGCCCATGGAACTGTCATTCGCATCACTGGGATCGGACGCCTCATCATTCTCCACCGTGGCCTTCTGCCGAATCTCCTGCGGGCGGCTCTCCATATCCTCATCCGGCGTTTCTGGATCGGTTTCATCGACCACCTGCGCTCTTTGCGCCTGGCGCTGAACCTTGTCTCTACGCTTCGAAAGGGCTTTCGGCGTGACCATTTCGATGCTGGCCTTCACTTCAAAATCATGATCACCGCTGCGATTCTTCGGAACCTTCAGCAGGCGCGCGCCACGATACGAGGGCTCGCCGTTTTTCACGAGCTCCACGCTCAGCTGTTCACCGGGCTGCAGCCTTAAGTAACGACGCCATTCCCCGAAGCTATCGGTGACGCCCATGGATTTGTTATTGATCGAAACCTTGGCGGCTGTGACCGGATGCCCGGCTTCCTCGATGGCTCGGATTTCCACTAAGACGAAAGGAGCCTGGATATGCGGACGGCGCAGATAACCGAGGGCGGCAAAGCCGGCCAGGAAAGTGAACATGAAAAGGAGTCCGAGCAGCAAAGGCCGCTTTTTCCTTGTGCGTCTTGGCCCAAAGGTCTGCGGGCGGTACACACCGGGCTGAGGAAAAAGCTCATGCGCCGGGACGCGACGGTTGTGTGTAGGATGAGGCTTAGGCGGTGCTTTCGACTTCACGCAAACGCTCCGACTTCCATCAAAGGGAATTCCATCCTGAAAGACCTCAGGCGACAGGTCAGTTGACCACTCTATTCCCAGTCTAGGACCGCTCCCGATTGAAAAAAATGGGCAGGATTTTCCCGAGCCGCACTGGGCAAGACTTTGCCAGTTCCGATAAGCTTTCTCGCTTCCCTTGGACGTTAAGGCTATAATGACCCTTATTGCCAAAAGGTTGAGGATCATGGGCCGAGTTTTTCCGCTCTGTTTGGGGCTTCTTTTCGCGTCCCAAAGCGCAGTTCAGGCACAAATTTCCCAGTCCGGAACGATTTCGGGACCGGATGGGACGGGCCCCCGCACACCCATGCCCAGGGCAGCCCATCCTTCCCTTGAGGAGCAGCTGCGCAGAAAGAAAGCTCAGGAGCCGCCTGCATCCCTTCCCCAGGAACCGGCGATGAGCACGGATGAACTCCTTAGCCCTGCAGAAAAAAAAGCAGCGGATGAGCTGCAGGTCAGCATGAATCTCAAGAATGCGCAGCCGCGTTTTCGCATGCATCTCGGTCTTGCTCCCGCTCTGGCTCGAAAGCTGGCGGGCCCTGCCGATCGCTTCCGCTTTGATCCGGGCCTCGTCTGGCAATCCGCATTCCGTCTCACAGATCCTGAGCGATCCTTCACGTTCTGGACCGGCCTTTATCTGGCCGCATGGAATGGCCACGCGCGATCCGAGACCAGCTTTTCCCGCTTCACCGCTATGTATGTAGGGCCTTTGCTCGCTTTCGAATGGAAGGAACCCGTACGCCACACGCTGGCCTTTGGTCTGGCCGGCGTCAATCGTCAGGCGGATCCTGAATTTCCAGGCGAAAAATTGAAACAGGCCACCAAACGTTATGGTTTGGATGGAAGCGGGCTTTGGCTTAATTATGGCCTGGGTTTTCCGCTGTCCCAGGGATTTGAATGGGAAGTGAAGGCCGGAATTCAGACCAGTTCCGCTTACATGCTTTCCTACTTGAGCATTGGAGTCAGTCTATGGACCGATTGATGATACTTCTTTTATGTTTGGCCAGCTGCAGCACCCCCAAGCCTGCGCCGCCAGCAGAAACGAGCGAGGTGGCCGCCGCAACCTTGCCCGCTCAGGACGAACCCGCACCTCCAACTATGGACACGAATCTGCCTGATCCTTCGCCTCAGGAACTCGGACGCCTTTCCACCTGGCTTGCGGCCCAGGAAACCGGCTTTGAATTGGAAAGGCTCGAAGACTGCGAGGCACAGCTTTTGGTGCGCGCGGATCGCCTGCAGAGCAAGGCTGACATCCAAAAAGCGGCGGACGAGATGCAGGCGGATGTGCGGGAGAGTCTTCCCCTTTATCATTGGTGCTATTTTCATATGATGAGTCGACTGGAATATCAGCTGGAGCAGGAGAACCTCGGTCGTTCCTATCAGGACAAGATCCAGCAGTTTCTGCGGGAATCCAAGGCCCTTTTTATCGTAGCGGAGTGTCTGGATCGCACGCGCCAGACACGGCGCTACCGCGGTAACCTGCAGAAGAAATACATAGCCCTGTCCCAGGCCTACTTTGGTCGTCAGCTGTCGCCCATGGATTCGACGCGTTCCGAACCCAAAAAACCCGCGGCGCCGTTCCGCGAAAAATAGAGCGAGGAGAACCATGGAAGCGATTCAATTGAGCGAGGTCGACAGGCTAAGGTTTCGCGTACACCGGGAACAGGGTGTCGTTACTTTTTACGGCTCCATTGGCGACACGCCGGATACGGCGGCCTTGGATGGAATTCTTCTGAATGGTTCCATCTGCGATATGCGCAATCTGGTTTTCGCATCCTGGATTGGCCTCGCGACGATCGGGGAATACATTCAGCAGCGTCAGATGAAAGTCAGCTTTCGCGCCCTGCCCTTTTCCGTTTACGACGCCATGCGGCTCAATAAGGCCTTCGAGGATCAGACTTTTCTGAGCGCGGAGCTGCCCCTTGTTCACAAGGACACGCAGCGCATCAGCTACGAGATGATCGAATTCGCCCAGCTCAGGAGCGATGCCGAGAAAGGCAACGAATGGGTCCATCCCCAACCTGGGTGCCTTCTCCTCATCCCGACCCGATATATCTTTCCCGACCTTGCCGGCCAGCGTTCCATCGGGCATTTGCCGGTCCAGGTGCTGACACCGCAAAAGGAAATCGCCAGCTTCTGGCTTCAGTACGGGGCCTTCAGCCAGTCAACCGTGGCCATCAGCAATACCCTGATTCATGCCGCGAAATTCAACATGAACCAGATCCTGAGCGAAATCAAGGCGAAGACCGCCGCGGGTGAGAATGCTCTGAAGCTGATCGACAGCACCATCAATCACAGACTCGTGCCGCGCCTGGAAACCATGATGCAGGACATCGAGAAGGAGTTTGATACGCTGTCCAACAAGGTGCAGCAGAAATTCGAGGACTGCGAGAAACAGCTGGCCGGCCTCAGTCTTCTGGCCCTGAACAAAGGCTGCGAGGCGAGTGCCTTCACCAGCGCTTTGGAAAACTATGCCCGCTGCCTTGATAGCCTGACCCAGATTGCGACGATCTGCGAGGACTGCGGCGGCAATATCGGTGACAAGCTGGGCGCTGTGCGGGTGGTCGAGACGATCAAGCAAGGGCTGACCGGCATTGCCGAACCCGCACCGGATGCGCTGACGGCCATGCGCGCCGCGTTTGCCATCATGGATATCATGTCGGAAGACGACTGGCCGGCCTCGCGGGAACTGATTCTGGCCGAGATTGATGCCATTGATGCCCTGACGGGTCGCTCGGTGGTGACCCTTCAGGTCTTTGATATGATGCGGCAGATCCTGGAACACCGTATCCGCGAAGTGGGGCTTATGCTCAGCGCCTTGACCCAGAGCGGTCCCGAGGCCCTTTTGGATCCCGAGCTGCGGGACGCTGTCCTGAATAAAATCGGGGCCCAACTGGTGACCGAACAGGAAAAGGCCGCCTTTGCCTTCTTTCTGCCTGATGGTTTTCAGAAGTTCGGCCAGAC
>NZ_DASTAT010000030.1 GCF_035712445.1 Oligoflexus sp.
CCACAGTTCATCAGGCATTCGATATCGATCAAAGCTTTTTCCCACAGCAACCTCGGCACGTCGAGAACAACAGCAAGGAATGAAGTGCAGACTCTAAAAAGTTATGGCAACGATTTCAACAGGTTTTTGGATGAGCTCTAAAGTCGAAGCGGAATTTCGGAGAGATGTCCGTGACCTATTCACAACGCATCTTAACGGGTCTTTGTCCTGCTCATTCGTTAGGGGATGGTTCAGAAGTGAAGAGCAGACGATTTCAGCAGAAAAATATTACAAAGGAAGAGTAGTCAAAGGAAATAATCTGAATCTTCACTTTCACAATATCCTTCTTATGAGTTGTGTCCCTGAAGAAATTCAGGATGAATTTCAATTGAGTTGCTATTTCTACATGAAGTGGTTCCGATGTTATCGTCAAGCTTGCAAGCAGCGTGGTATTAAGCCAAAACCCTTAAAACCGCCGTATAGAGATGATAATGGTGTCATTCGCGGAAGTGTTGTATTCCTATTCAAAAGATCATTGACAGATGACCAAGGCAACGACTCGTTGGCAAGTTATGTGATAAAGAAGGCGGCTTGGGGCCTTTCGGCTGAAGCCACCGCAAAAAGCCGAAAGAATGAATCCAAGGGTTTAAACATGCAGTCGATTGTTGAGTCGAAACGGGCAACATGCTTTAAGGCAAATGCTGTAAAAATGTTGGTTGTCGTCAATCACGGTCAGCGTGAGTATGAATATTCAAAAATGAAAGAAGGTCCGGTTCATAAACCAAAGAAAACCAAAAAACCGAGGAAAACTCCAGAAGAAATGATGCATATTTCGTTAAAGAAATATGAAAATGGAGGTGCGGCAAATCTGAAAGTCAGAGCCAGTGCGTGTAAGAAGAAAAATACCAAACCTATATCAAAGAAATCAGATGAGTCAAAGAAATGTAAAAAGGGATTGGGGAACCGCTATATCAACAAAAAATCGAACCAAGAAAAGGAGAATGAAAGAAGGAGGTGGCGCCCGTATGCTGCGGTAAATCATTCGGAGTATTACAAAGTAGGTGAAGCTGATTTGATAAAAGATGATGTCGAGAGACTATTCGAAGAATTTGTGAAGGAAAGCTCGGAAGCTCGCGAAAAAGGTAGAAAGAAAAGAAAAAATAAAGTGAAGTTTGAAAAAGGAGAGACCATCCTTGCCTCATGAAAATCTGTGTCCTTTCCGCAACGATTCGTGACTTGAGCTGAGCAATGCGCGACGATCTCCGAAACAAAAGGAGATCCAGTATGCACTCACCATCCATCGCCACAATTAAAGAACAGATCGAAGTCTATAGAAAAACTCGGTCCTACCGAAAGCAGCCGATCCCGGACGAGATCATTTCAAACCTTAAGACTCTCGCCCGGTCCATGCCCATCAGTAAACTGCAGCGCGAACTGAAACTTTCGGAATCCATCATGAAGCGCATTCGGGAACCAAAAGGTTCCAGCGACGTCATTCGGCTGGCTCCCGTTAACCTCGTGGGATCAGCAGGCGCGCTGGTTCTCGAAGTATCTTCGCCGCGCGGTGAAACAATATCAGTCCGCGGATTGTCCACGTCGCTGGAAGTGGCGGAACTTATCCGCGTTCTGCGGGAGGCCTGAGCATGTTGGCCTTGACGCCGCACTTGCGTATCTTTGTGGCCTTCGACCCAATCGACTTCCGTTGTGGCATGAATCGACTGGCTCAGATTGCCAAGGATCTTTTCAATGAGGATCCTCAATCGGGCGTCCTGTTTGTGTTTCGAAACCGCCGTCAAAGTGAAGTAAAAATGCTTGTCTATGATGGCTCAGGATATTATCTGATACACAAACGACTCTCTAGCGGTCGACTCGCTTTTTGGCCTAAAACTCTTCTTCAGCAGAAAGAGCCTGGAATCACGGTGGAATCCAGCGAGCTGCTTGTTCTTTTGCGCGGTGGCGATCCGCGTGGGACAATACCGGAATCATGGAAGAGAGTCGAGCCGAATGGCTTCGAAAAAAAATCTTCATCCCGACCTAAGCGGGATCGAGACGGCACAACTCGAAGAGCGTCTGCGCACGGGCCAACTGACCACGAGCGATGTGGAGCATTTGCTAAAAATCCTGGCCCTGTTTTCGACCCTTCGCCAGCTCCTTCATAAAAGAAGTCTCGGCCTGTTGACCTTGTTAAGGCGCATGTTCGGAGTCAAATCCGAGCCGCACAATGCTTCGGACGATGAGCGGCCCAGGGAAAAATCAAATGACGGCAACGGTGGCCATGGCCGTCGCGGACGCGACGGCTATCCTGGAGCTGAGCGTTTTCCTGTCGAGCATCCTGACCTCAAACCAAAGCAGAAATGCCCCGAATGCAACAAGGGTCGGCTTTACGAAGCCGAGCCGGCTGTTGACTATGCCTGGGAGGGCACCGCCCCTCTTCACCTCACAATATATCTTCTGCAAAAACTCCTGTGTCCGGAGTGCAAGACTTCGTTCACCGCGCCTTCGCCTGGTGAAGGACTGTCCCGCACAGTCGACGATAGCCAGGATTCAATGAAAACGGGTACCGTCGACGCAAATGCCAGCGCAAACGCGATGGTTGCTGGAATGCGCTTTGAATATGGTGTTCCCCACTATCGTCTGGCAAAAATCCAGGAACGCAGAGGCATGGCGTTGCCGGCTGCAAACCAGGATCGCATGATTAAACAGGTGGCTTTCAGTGCAGCCCCGGTCCACGAAGTCCTTGTCCGGATGGCTGCAGACGGTGAACTATTGCAGAGCGATGACACTAAAATGAAAATCCTGAATTGCCTGAAAAATGGCCAGGATCCACCAATCAAAAGAACACAAACAACGGTCATCATCAGCCATGTCAAGGGCCGCGCCATCACATTGCATGTGACAGGGCCGTCGCAGGCCGGGGCTAACGTATCGGCTATCCTCGCGTCACGATCCGAAGATCTTGAACCGCCCATTCATATGTGTGATGGACTAAGCGCCAATAATTTAACTGAAAATGCCGTTGTCGCCAATTGTCTGGATCATGCTCGACGCAAGTTTTATGACTTGCGCACCTCGTACAAAGACGAAGTAAATTATATTCTTTCGGAGCTGCAAAAGGTCTATCTCGTGGATCGAGAAGTCAAAGAACTGCCGGCAAACGAGCGACTGGCCATGCATCTGAAGCTAAGCAAACCGACCCTGGACAGTCTTCATCAATGGATGCCGGATCAATTCACCGAACGAAATGTCGAGCCAAATTCCCCGCTCGGAAAAGCCATCAATTATTCGTTCAGAAGGTGGCCGGAGTTGACCAGGTTCCTGGAAATGCCGGGCGTTCCATTGTCCAACAGCGATACCGAGCAGGCCATCAAGTGGGCCATCTGCCATCGTAAAAACTCGCTGTTTTATAGAACCCAGAACGGCGCAAGGAATGGCGATATCATTCAATCCATCATCAAGACCTGCAATAGCGCGAACGTCAACAGCTTCGACTATCTCGTCGCGCTTCAGGAGAACCGTTCGCGGGTGTATGCGAACCCTGAGATGTGGCTGCCGTGGAACTATAGGTCCCATCTCTGATTTTTATTCTTTCCGGAAAGCACACGAAAATCTTTAGTTTTGAGCCTTGATTTCTATACGAACGGCATCATCCCAATTGTTGTCCAGATTCCGAATAGTCTGTAGCTCAATCTTTTCATCCTCCGGCAGCGATGGAATAGGTTTATTATTTTGAGTCAATGAGAGCTGAATTAGGCGGATGAAAAAGACGGGGTGGCAGGACGCTGGAACGTTTGTTTCGAGGGTATAGACGTTTGACTGGATGATCTTCCAGGAATTTTCAGAAAGCGCCATGTTGAAATTTTGAATTAAATAACCGTCGACAATGACGGATGATTGTTCAATATGAACTTCATGCGCAGTTGTCTGTGGATGACCTGTGCCACATGCTATTGTAGATATTGCAGCAATGACTGATATAACCCATTTCACGATTTCGCTCCATGTTTGCGATTTTTGCGTTGAAAATTGGTTCCAAAATTGTGATCAGCAAAAAGCGTCGTGCAATATAAGAGAAGGTCATTCTGATCTGCGTGTATCTGCTTCAGATTGCTAGCGATAGGTGCGAGGCGATCTGATTCAAAGTTTGAGAGGATGTCTTCATGTCGTTTGAGATGAAGTTTTATTTGCTGACACTGCTCGTGTGCTGATTTTTTTTCTGCTTCGAATTTTGAAATGATTCTTTTGATCCTGAGATGAATGAGGATGAGTAGGAGTCCAATGATTGCTTCGATTGCGAGAAGACCAATGGAAAAAACCATATTCAAACTCCTGCTTTTCTGATGTGTTTCTTATGAAGCGATACCTGATATCCAAATTTGGTCCTTGTCATTTACACTCACATGCACCAGCACATACTTTTGATCGTTAGCTATAAGGTCAAGATTGCTGCTGGCGTAGATCAGCCGGTGGCCGGGCTCGACAGATCCATCAGAATTGAAAAATGGGCTGCTCGCCAATGCTTTGTAAGAGAAAAAGGCCCCACTGCCCGATCTGGCCATTCGATGCTGCTTTGCAAGGATTCTGATTTTCAAAATGTACATTAAAACCTCCGATTTTTTGATTTCGAAGGGCGGTTTGCCCCTCACAAACACAACGGGCAAACGCCTGAAGATCGAAAGCATGCCGTGAGCTGCAATGGGGGTGGTGTCCGAAGGCAAAAGCCTTTTGAGCGGAAGAAGTGACATGAAAAGGCGCGCTGACGCATGCTTTAACCCGCTATGCAGCGAGCAATGCATCGAAGGAGGTTTTAAGGATAATATTGAAGTTCCTGCTCAATGCATCATCGGCTCGCTCAGGTGGGAGAAGGTGCGTCTCGAAGGCTTTTGGGCTCTGCTGATCCTTTAAAAATGAGGCTGTTCTGTGATAGACTGGCCTGAATGTTGACGACGAAGGCAGAGCAATTTTTTGAAAGAGATCATTGGATATGCCCACCAAGGATGAAAAGGCAAAAAAGAGAAGAGAGAATAGGAAGCGAAAAGAACAACTGAATCAAGTGGAAGCCGCTGTCGTAGTCTCCATGCCTGTTCTGTCTGCGCATCAGGATCGCGTGTATAAGCGGCCTTAGCTTGCGGGGCAGCCCGGTAAACACCCACTACGTCTCTAGCTTTTATCGACCTCGATATATCTGCGATGCGAGTGCGAGCTTAATCATTTTGGTAGTCGTGCGCATTTACGTGCAATCACGCGGGCTGGGCGGATGACGATATTTACCTGCACAACTCGAAACAAACTTTGAAGTCTGGAAGAGCTGGCAATTGACCTCACGGGTTCTCCCGCGTTTCCGAAGATGATTAATTGAAGTTATTTCATTTACTTATATATAGACTAGACTGATCAAGTTCGGGCCTTGGCAAAAGTGACAGGGAATGGCGAAAACGATTTGTTATTTCAAGTCTGAGTGCTGTCTGCAAAGGGATTGACCCGGGAGATGGGTGATGGTATCCGAATATTGCGTACCTTAAAGGAGCTAAAATGAGAGCTATCGCCATATTATCCGCCATTACGGCAGCAGCCCTTGCTACAGCGCAGGCCGCTTATTCAGATCAGATCTTTCCGCTTGGGGAGCCAGCAGACAAAACTGATGGTCTGATCAAATCTTTTTGCCTTTTGGAATCCGTCTCAGGCCAGGAATCCAAATCTTGTATGGACGCAGTTAACGCCTGGGCTGGCGAGGAGATCGTTGCCAGCTGTGCTGAGGAGCAGGCCAAAGCTCTCGCAAAATCACCAGGCGTGAAATATATGGATATGGTTAACGGCGGTGTTTGGCATACCAGCTATCGGAAAGACAAAGACGGTAGTGACCATCGACATGATTGGTCAGACGGCATGAGAGAAGAGGCTGGTCAAGAGCTTGGGACAAGATATGTGACGCGACTTCGGGAAAAAACAGCCGAGCGGGAGTTACAAAATACAACGTCAGCAGACAAAAATTGGTCCACTGATGGAAACATCGGTGTGTCGGGAAAACTCTTTGGAACCGGAGTTGATGCTGGAGTAGGCCACGAGCGCGGCGGATCTTCAGGAACAGAGAAAACAGTCACCCAGAAAGGCCCAACCCAGGCTGAGATAGACAGTGAATTCGCCAGGGGGTACAAGGAAGGCTATAAAAATCCTCAAAAGGCAGGTATCCCTCCTGATGTTGCTTGCGAAAAAGGTCAACCGACTTGTTACAGTTCAAACGGCAATGTGAAGAATGAGCACCCAAAATCCGATCCTCCGCCGACAAAGGAACCTACGAAAGTTCCACCTCGCGTGTCTTCGGACGACTCGTCAAAACCTGACGATACAAAGACAGTGGATGCTTCTGATTCCTCCAACAAGGTGATATCTGACAACGAAGAGGCTAAAAAGCCGGACACAGCAGTATCAACTGTCGCCAATGATGGAGTGCTTAACTTAAGCCCCATGCAGCTCTGCGTTGCAAAAGCCGTTGAAAAGAAGTTTGGAAAAAACGGGGGACTTGGCTCAAAAGTCGTCGTGCAGACTGACAGCAGCAAGACACCAGAGGAACTCAAAAAGATCAACACCCAGATGCTGAAAATGGGTATATGTGATGAAACCTATTGGGGTAAAGCTTACTGCACGGACTACCTTAAGAAGCTGAATTACGGACTGGGAACATCTGTTCGAGGCGTAAAAATTGATAGCAGCTCTTTTGTTTTACCACGTCAGCCGCAACGCCCCCTCATCAATCCTGGAGCGATTGATTTGGGTAACCCTGAAAACTTCGACAACGGACCTGATGCCTGGAATGAAGGAGCACCTTTTCCAAAGGCACTCCCTTGCAGTGGGATTTTTTCCCGAGGGTGTCTGTCCGAATAAGAAACCTACCAGGGGGGGGGCGCGAGACCCTACCCGGTGGTGGACTGCCACGACCAATTCGGCTGCCAGTTGTGAAGCCTATAACCTGACAACAGAGCCCTGGACTATCCTTCTGGGGTTTTTCACTTTCAGTCTCAAATCAGCTCATCAGCCTTGTCCTTAGCCTGGACTCAAGTTGCTCTTTGCAATCTTGAGCTGAGGTCCCTGTCGAGTTCAGCTTCTTAATCGGTACCGGTTCGGTCGGTTTTGGATCCTTCTGCGTTCTCTTTTGCATCATCTTCATCATCTATGAGCTTGATTTTAAGGTTACTGCCCGCCAATTTTCTGCGGCGCATCATCTCGAACTGGAAATATCTGCGTGTGGTATCTTCGGACCGGTGGCCGTGCAGGTTGCCCACTAGAAAGAAGTCGCTAATCTCGAACGCCATTGACGTGATATGAGCCCGTCGGAAGTCGTGGGGTGTGTAATCAAACAGCGGTTCGACTTTCGTTGTGTTATAAAGATCTTCATAGGATACCGCTTCGTCTGGTATCCCCTGGTCAAAAGTCTCAATCAGAAACTTAGCGATCTTCTTACTGGTACAGGCTGCGATATAGGGACCTTGTTTTGGATCATCGTCGTCGTCCTTGATCTTGACCTTTGTTTCTCGTTTATAGGCTTTGGTTACGTCGCAGAACAATTGGATCTTAGCCAGCTGAAGGGCTCGGCTGATAACGTGCTTATGGTCGGTGTAGCCTTTGACTTCGGTCGCTCCAATCAGGTCTGCCGGCATTACCAATGCAGCTTCCGAGGGCCTCAAACCGAAGGCAATACTGGCAGCAAAGCACCATTTAATCTTCCCCTTCAGCAGCCTAAGCCAAGCAATATACTCATCATCGGTGGGCAGTCGATCGTGGGGAAGGAAGGTATCTTTTCGCTTAACTGGCTCGTTTAAAACCGTTGGGATGATCTTCAGGAGGTCTTTGGAATGGAGAAACTTAAGGTATTTCCGAATGGCCGTCCGTGCTACGTTCCGGGAATGGGGATCACTAACCCTTCCTTCGAGATAGATTTCCCATTTGCTGATATGGCTCTGCCACGCCTCGAACTTGAGGTGCCCGAGGTAAGGGAAGATATGGCGGCCAAGGTACATGAGATAACCGTCTATCGTTATCCCGCTGGCTGTCTTGGCCAAGTATTTGATGAACGATGGGCGATGCTTCAGGAAATAGTCAGGGAATACCGGGCCGGAGCGGTCTGTGATCTGGGCATCCAGGATCTGGCGGATTTGTTCGTCTGAGAGGGGGTCCAAGTGCTTAACCTTGGACCTGGGCGTGCAGCGGTGCTTCGTGCCGTCCAGAAGCTTGTAGGAGACATGAACCTGACCCTTTGCTCCTCTTCGCTCAAACCAGAACGAGAGGACATGTGCGCCTTGATGCTTATCCTTCACAAACAAAGAAACCCCCGAAAGAAACGGTGCTTGCCGTTCTTATCGGAGGTCATATAGTTTTGCAAGAGTAGGGGTGGTCAGACTCGAACTGACACACGCTTGCGCGCACGAGATTTTGAATCTCGCGTGTCTACCATTTCACCACACCCCCACTTGATTTTGGCTGCAATCTTAGGATCTTGCGGCTTCTGTCGAGTGTCGGTAGATCAGATCAAAGTCTGTCTACCAATTTCAAAAAAAGTGATCATTCTTACCGAAACCTATGGTTCTGGACCTATACACTCTGAGTTTTTTGAATCCAGCGTGTCTACCATTCCACCACTGAGGCATTCTTTGGTAGTTCTGCAGGGTATAAGCCCCGAGAGGACCCGATTATGCGGAGAAGCCCTGCGGCTGTAAAGTGAAAATTTAAAAAAATCACGAGGGCGGCAAGCTGGCCGCCGCTTGGGTGATCAGACCGCTGCCTGGCCGAGCCACTGGATGAAGTGGGGCATCGGAAGAGCGCCGGAGATGCGTTGTTTCTCCTGTCCCTTGTCGAAAAGGACGAGGGTGGGAATCCCGCGCACCCCATAGGTGTTCGAGGCCTGCGGATATTTCTCGGTATTCACTTTGGCGAAGATAAAATGCTCTTTCTGTTGATCCGCGACCCTTTCATACGTAGGCGCAAAGGATAGACAGGGGCCGCACCAGGGAGCCCAGAAATCCACCACCACGGGGCGATCTGCGGCCTGAATCAAGGCCTGGAGACCCTGAGGATCCTGCTCGACAAGCGCGCCATGGATAGGAAGGGGACTTTTGCATTGACCACAGCTAGGGTTTTGATTGGTTCGCGCCAGGGGCACGCGATTCACCGCATGACATTTCAGACAGGCTACATAGGTTTTATCCATCACGGTCACTCCTGCTTTTTGCATCGAATCCGCGCCGCGTCAGCTCCTCTTTTTTTAAGATAAGTCCGCTTTTTGTTAGGGCAAGGGACACCCTTCCAAACCTGCCTGATTCTTTCCTTTTCCGCAAAGTCTGCAGTTTTTTAAAGAATTTTCCGCCCAAGACGATACTGAAGACGTAGAGTCGCAGCGGAGGAGACATGCTTTTAGCCAAAAAACCCTTTAAAAAACAAAGGGAACCTCGGGTCCACGTCTTACCCATTGAAATCAAAGGGCTTTTGACCTTTGATGAGGGCAAGGAAGAACCGCATATCCCTTTTCTGGTTTGGGATGTTTCGCCCAGCGGACTCGGTATTTTGCTCTCCGATCGACTTAAGGCCGGTGACGTCCTGCGGCTGAGCTTTGGAATGCCCGTGGCCCTGACTGTGGTCTGCAGCGTGGTGTGGTGTGAATTGCAGGAAGCTGACTACGATTTTCAAGAACCCAGTTTTCGCGTGGGACTCATTACGGTCCACAAAAACAAACCGCTGCAAGCCTTGGTGGATCAGGTCGATCAAGCCCGCCTTCGTAAATCCTAAGCCAGATCCCCGTTGGCAAGAGACCTGGCTCTATAGGGTGTTTTACCCTTGTTTTAGGCTGATTCCTTAAGATTATTCAGATGATCATGAATATCGTTCAGCACGACTTTCAGCCGGCCGTGATGCCCAAGATTTTCGAGGGTGGAAAGGGAGATGTGCACCGATTCGCAGTGGTGGCAGCACAGAAGGCTGATGTCCTCGCGAACCCTCTCTTCCATGCCGTGCCCGCATTTGCTGCATTTATGATAATGCGCTGTGCGTTCCAGGATATCCTTCTTGGCCTTTTCCGCAGACTTCATCTTCTCGATCAGCTCGCGGTCTTTTTTATAGAAATACTCGTCTTCAAGTCGACTGGGTTCGCCTGGACCTTCTTTGTACATAGCATCTCCTGGATGAGTGTGCGGCTATTATCTCCAACTAATGAAGACAGATCGGTTGTACTAATCTGACGCTGAGGCACCGTCTTTCCCAGGCTCTTTTCAGGGCTTTAGACCAAAAATTACCTGGCCGGAGAATACCAGTCTCCGCCCAAAATGTCGCAGATTCGCAGCAGAGGACGCCTTTCTGTGACAGGTCTGTAATAAACTCGATGAGTCCGGCCGGAAACTTTGGTAATTTTGCCGAAAGCTGTTAAGATTATGTGCTTTCGGACAGTTAGAAGGAAATTCCATGAAACCCTTATCCATTCGGGGTCAGGAGCTGCAAGCAGCTCTCCGCGAACGTATCCTCATACTCGATGGCGCCATGGGCACCATGATCCAGCGCTATAAACTCGACGAGGCCGCCTTTCGTGGCGACCGTTTTCCCAATCCCCGGGTGGATCTGAAGGGCAACAACGATCTTCTGTGCCTGACCCGCCCTGATGTCATCAAGGAAATTCATCTGGCCTACCTCGAAGGTGGCGCGGATATCATCGAGACCAATACGTTCAGCGCCACCAGCATCGCGCAGGCCGACTATCATCTTGAAGACATCGTCTACGAGCTGAATAAGAAAGCCGCGGAGCTGGCCAAGGAAGCGGTCAACGAATTCAAAAAGAAGCATCCCGAGCGCGATTGCTATGTCGCGGGAGCCCTGGGACCCACGAACCGGACGGCGTCGCTGTCACCGGACGTGAATAACCCGGCTTACCGAGCGGTCACCTATCAGCAGCTGGTCGATGCCTATTACGAACAGATTCGCGGTCTGGTCGATGGCGGCGTCGATATCCTGCTGCCGGAAACCACCTTCGACACGCTGAACCTGAAAGCCGCGATCTTCGCTATTGAAAAATTCTTCGACGAACATCCCTATCGCCTGCCGGTGATGCTGTCGGTGACCATCACCGATGCGTCCGGCCGTACGCTGTCCGGTCAGACCGTGGAAGCCTTCTGGTATTCCGTGCGGCACGCGAAGCCCCTGAGCGTCGGCATCAATTGCGCGCTCGGTGCGAAGGAAATGCGTCCTTACATCGAAATGCTCTCGCGCATCGCCGAATGCCATATCAGCTGCTATCCCAACGCGGGTCTGCCCAATCCTTTGAGCGACACGGGCTATGATGAGACGCCGGATATGACCTCGGCCCTGCTCGATGAATTCGCGGGCAGCGGGCTCATCAATATCGTCGGCGGCTGCTGCGGAACCACGCCGGACCACATCAATGCCATCGCGAAGAAAATGCGGCAGCATAAGCCGCGCCTTCTGCCACGCGTGGAACCAGCGACTCGCCTGAGCGGTCTGGAACCCTTGATCATCAAGCCGAACGCCGGCCTTTTCTATATGGTGGGCGAACGGACCAACGTCACGGGTTCGCCGCGTTTCGCGAAGCTCATCAAGGAAAGCAACTTCGATGCGGCCCTCGCCGTCGCACGTCAGCAGGTGGAAAGCGGCGCCAACGTCATTGACATTAACTTTGACGAGGGCCTTTTGGATTCGGAAGCGTGCATGGAGCGCTTTTTGAATCTGATCGCCGCGGAGCCGGATATTTCCCGGGTTCCGGTGATGCTCGACAGTTCGAAGTGGTCGGTCCTGGAACGCGGCATTCGCTGCGTGCAGGGCAAGTGCATCGTCAACTCCATCAGCTTGAAAGAAGGCGAAGAGAAATTCGTCGAGCAGGCGCGGCTTCTGCAGCGCTATGGAGCGGCGGTCGTGGTCATGGCCTTCGATGAACAGGGCCAGGCAGCCACCAAGGACGAGAAAGTCCGCATCTGCCAGCGCGCGTATCGCATCCTGACCGAAGAGGTCGGCTTCGATCCGCATGATATTATCTTTGACCCGAACGTTCTGACCGTCGCCACCGGCATGGACGAGCACAATGATTACGCGGTCAACTTCATCGAAGCCGTTCGTGAAATCAAAAAGGTCTGTCCTGGTGCCCTGACGAGCGGCGGGATTTCCAACGTCTCCTTCAGTTTCCGCGGCAATAATCCGGTTCGCGAAGCGATTCACGCCTGCTTCCTTTATCACGCGATTCGCGCCGGCCTCGATATGGGCATCGTGAATGCCGGGATGCTCGAAGTCTATGAAGAGATCGAACCGACTCTGAAAGAGATGGTGGAAGACGTTCTTCTGAATCGGCGCGCCGATGCTACCGAACGCCTCATAGATTACGCGGAAAAATTCAAGGATCAGGCCCGTACGGCCAAGGATTCCGACAAGAACGCCTGGCGTCAGCTGCCGGTGCGGGAACGCCTCGCCCATGCCTTGGTCAAGGGCCTGGATGAACACATTGATGCCGATACGGAAGAAGCGCGGCAGCTGCTGCCCCGGCCTTTGGATGTGATCGAAGGCCCTTTGATGGACGGCATGAAAATCGTCGGCGGTCTTTTCGGTGAAGGCAAGATGTTCCTGCCTCAGGTCGTGAAGAGCGCGCGCGTGATGAAAAAAGCCGTGGCTTATCTGCAGCCGTTCATGGAAGCGGAGAAAGCCAAGGCTCAGGTTGTCTCAACCCGCAAAAGCCAGGGCCGCTTTTTGATCGCGACCGTCAAGGGCGATGTGCATGATATCGGCAAGAACATCGTCGGTGTGGTGCTCGCCTGCAACAACTACGAAGTCGTCGATATGGGTGTGATGGTGTCCTGCGAAGAGATCCTGCGCAAGGCCAGGGAATGGAACGCGGACATGATCGGTCTGTCCGGGCTCATTACGCCTTCGCTCGACGAAATGATTTATAACGCCGGTGAAATGCAGAGACAGGGTTTTGATATCCCGCTTCTGATCGGCGGCGCCACGACGAGTCGCGCGCATACGGCCATCAAGATCGCACCGGCTTATAAGGGCGCCGTCTGTCATGTGGCGGATGCCTCGCTTGTCGTGGAAGTGTGCAATGACCTCATGAGTCCGGATCGGCGTCAGGCTTTCATGGAAAAGAACAAGGTCGATCAGCAGGTGCTGCGTGAGCGTCATGCCGCGTCCCTTAGGGAAAGCCAGTTCATGTCCCTTGAGGAAGCCCGTCGTCAGGCCTATACCACCGACTGGGAGAAAGTGACGATTGATCGTCCGACCCGCCTTGGGGTGTGGGAGCATGAAGACCTGAAGCTGGATGAAATCGCTGCGTATATCGACTGGTCGCCCTTCTTTTGGACCTGGGATATCAAGGCGCTTTATCCGAAAGTCCTGACGCATAAAACCTGGGGTCCTCAGGCCACGGAACTTTTCCATGATGCGCAGAAACTTTTGGAAGACATCATCAAGAATCAAAGATTCAATGCCCGTGCGGTCACCGGACTCTGGGCGGCGAATCGGGTCGGGGATGATGTCGAGGTGTATACCGATGAGCAGCGCAGTTCTGTTCTGAAAACCCTTTATTTCCTGAGGCAGCAGAAGGAACGCAGTGAAGGCAAGCCGGCCATGTGCCTCGCCGACTTCATCGCGCCGCGGGATTCGGGGCGCCTTGATTATATCGGAGCCTTTGCGGTCACCGCGGGTTCGGAAGTCGAGGAGTGGGCGCACTCCTTTGAAAAGAAACATGATGATTATACAGCCATCATGATCAAGGCCCTTGGGGATCGCATGGCCGAAGCCATGGCCGAGATGATTCATAAGAAGATGCGAAAAGTCTGGGGCTTTGGTGCCCAGGAGACGACCAGCCTTGAGGATCTGATCAAGGAGCAGTATCGCGGCATTCGCCCGGCGCCGGGCTATCCTGCGTGTCCTGATCACACCGAAAAAGGCACGATCTGGCAGCTTCTGGATGTGGAGAAGAAGGCCGGCATTCGTCTGACCGAAAGCTTTGCGATGCATCCTGGCTCATCCGTGTCGGGCTACTACTTCTCGCATCCCGAAGCGGAATACTTCCGCGTGGGTTCGATCGATCGGGATCAGATGGAAGATTATGCAAGACGCAAGGGTTTGGATCTCGCCACCGTGGAAAGGTGGCTGCAGCCGAACAAAGGTTACTGATCAGGAGGCACTGCGGGTGGTCCGGTTCGGGACCTTCGGCAGGGATATGGAAAAGCAGGTGGCACCGGGGCTGCTGATAAAGCTGATGCGGCCCTCGTGTTCCTCGATCATGCCTTTGGCCGTGCTCAGGCCCACACCCACGCTTCGCATGTGATCCTTGGTCGTAAAGAAGGGTTCAAAGATTTTCACCCGCAGGGACTCGGGTATGCCGGGTCCATTATCCATCACTTCAATGCTCGCCCGATCGCCGTGATCCAGCACCTGAATGCTGACCTTGGGTTCCTTGACCTGAAGCGAAGCCTCGCAGGCATTCCTCAGCACATTGAAGAGGGCCTGAATCAACTGCAGACGACGGCCTTTGAGTCCGATATCCGGCAGGAGCGGCTGCCACTCCAATTTCACACCCATCGCGTGAAAGCTTTGTTCGCTGAGCTGAAGGGCGACGGCGATGATCTCATTCACCGAGCAGGATTCGAAAGGATCGTAGGACCCGTCACGGGCAAAATGCTTGAGGCTTTCGATGATGGCGTGGCAGCGGTCGCAGGCTTCCACGATTTTGCCAGTGGAAAAGATCAGACGATCGCTGGCCAGTTGACCCGCCTGGGCCTGGGTATGAAGCTGCTCGGCATAGCCGCTGATGATGGCCAGGGGATTATTAATCTCATGGGCCAGCCCACTGGCAATGCCGGCCAGGGAATTCAGGCGCTGGGTGGCGAGGAGCCGATGCCGCTCATCATCCAGGAACTGTTCCATCTGCAAATGTTTCGTCATGTCGGCGGTCATGCCCATTACGGCCTGGATTTCGCCGCCCTCTTCCAGGGGTCTGAGGCTGGTTTCGTAACTGAATCCCTGCAGGGAAAGGGTTATGCTGAAACTATGACCGCTCAGGGCTTTGCGGAAATGACTTCGCTTGATCGGAAGCGCAGAAGCTTTGAATGCAGGCTTGCCTACTATCTCTTCGGGTTTCAAACCCAGCTGGGTCGCAAGTCCACCGTTCAAAAGAACAAGCTGCTCGTCCCTATCAATGACAAAGCATAGGATAGGTGCGTGAGACATGATGTTTTCGAGTTTCCAGGAATGCATGGGGCCCCTGACTTTTGACCTCGAAGGTTATTGGCCACTGACTGATCGGGTGCGCGATCCGGCCTCTTGCTGCCTTTTTGATCTGGTTATCTTTCCTATATTTTTGCATACTGAAACATTGGATAAGAGGGAACCTTTTGCCGAGGGAGGCGCCGTGCTGCAAGTGACAGTGGAGCAGCAGGATCAACAGACCAGACTCATCCTGGCTGGGCCCATTGATGACCAGGCGGGACCCGCGCTGCGGGCTACGCTCCCACAGATTAAAAAGCAGGTCCTGGTTAATTTTTCTCAAGTGGAATATTTCAATTCCTTGGGTATCCGTACCTGGGTCAACTTTCTGCGCGTCCTGAGGGACGGTCGCCAGGTAGCTTACGAACACTGCCCGATGGACTTTCTGCAGCAGATCAGCATGACGCCGGCTCTGTCGCAGGGGGTTGAGATCCAGTCCTTTCAGGCGGATTTTGAGTGCAAAAGCTGTGGTTTGGAAAAGACCATAGGCTTCACCTGCAAGGTTGGCAAGGCGGTCCTGAGAAAGGAGATGGAGCGGCAGGTCTGCGAACGCTGCGGTTCGGATCTTTCGCTTCAAGAGGATATCGAATCCTTGCTCTTATTCCTGAAAGAATAGTCCCTTGCCTTTTGGGACTTTTGACAAAGATTTTCCGAGGGATGGGTCTCGCTCAAGTCCGTGGACAAGGAGCCGATGCTTCATCAGAGGATGGAGCATGAAGCACTGTACGATCAAGTGGTTGGCCCAGAACGAAGTCGCAATAGCCGGCATCGTTGACGAGTACGCGGATTTTTCCGAGTTCGTTCGTTGCGCGCAGAATACGCTGATCGTGGACTTCGCTGAAGTGACACGAATGAACAGTTCGGGCATACGCAGCTGGATCCAGACCATCATGAAGCACAAGATCAAACTCGTTCTGCGCAACTGCTCGTCCGTCGTCGTGGAGCAGTTTTCCATGATTCCCGAATTCGTCGGTAAGAATGGATATGTCGAATCGTTTTTCGTCCATTATCATTGCGTGTCCTGCGAATATGAAACGCGCAAACTTTTTGTACCCGGACGTGATATCCAGATCTGCGAGTCACCTCAGGTGGATTCCCGGCTTCCCGAAGCCTGTCCGAAGTGCGGTGATGTCGTCGAACTGGATCATAATCCAGATATCTACTTCGCCTTTTTGCGTTTCATGAAGCCGCGCCAGGTCTCTTGATCGCGACTCTTTTTAATTCCTATGATCCAACTTTGTCTTTGTTCATCTCAGCGTCTGAGATCATCGCAGAGATCTTTTTTGATCTTAGTGATCTTCGTGAATCTCAGTCGTGTCGCCCTTCGCTTTAGACCTGCTAAACTTGTGTACGCCGTTTAGATACACATGTAACTCACTGAATTTTAAGAATTAAAAGATGTTAAGAAAATATAGCGCCCACCGTGGTCCGCGCTCATGCTTGGCACGAGCTCTGCAATATATCGCTCGTGTTGGAAATTGCTCCTCGACTCAATAAACTCTAGGAAAGGTATTTCGTATGAGCATGGTAGGAAATCTTGCTAAAGTACTCGCCCCCGCCGCGCTGCTGGTTTCGTCTGTTTCTTTCGGTAACATCCTCGTTCCCGCAGAACCTGTCACGATCAAGAGCATCAAAGTCAACGGTACTGGCTGCCCGCTGGGAACCGTGGCTCAGAATATCTCGGAAGACAAACAAGCTTTCACGCTGACCTTCTCGGAATTCATCGCAGAAACAGGCCCAGGCCTTTCCCCAGCCAACTCCCGTAAGAACTGCGTTGTGACCGCCACTCTGAAAGTTCCTGTGGGCTGGCAGTATTCGATCGGTAGCTTCTTCTACCGTGGCTTCATGGGTCTGGACCAAGGCATCCGCGCAACTCACTCGACCTCGTACTTCTTCGAAGGCCAAGGCCGCACGGGTACTTTCTCGGCGACCAAAGAAGGTCCTTTGAGCGAAGATTTCGTCTTCACAGACAAGATCGGCCTCCAGTCGTCCGTAATGCCTGACACCTGGTCGGATTGTACCAAAGAACGCGCATTGAACATCAACACTTCGATCCGCGTATCGAACGTCAACGCTTCTGCGTATCCCAACGCTCAAGGCTTGATCACCAACGACTCGATCGATGGCGAAATCAAGCAAGTCTTCGGTCTGACCTGGAGACGCTGCCAGTAATGGTTGAGGTGAGGGTAGGCTGAAAGGTCTCACTCACTGTCGCCCTTGCCTTTTTGGGCAAGGGCTTTATTGTTTCAGATTTCCTGTCGCTCCTGTCCGATGTGGCAACTGCTGGTCCAATCGGCGAAGGGAAATATTCTCTGGTCGCTGTTATAGGTCAGGAACAGCCAAAGATTCCTGGAATAGTTGGTCAGGTCCACGCTGAAGGCATAAAGATTCTCAAGGCGTTTCTGAAACAGGAGCTGCGCGAAGAACTGCACCAGCATGATCGCGATCAGGATCGGCTGCACCAGCGAATAGAACGCCAGGAAGAGCACCAGCATGGGCACCGCCCGCCTCCACGTTTCCACATTCTTAACATTGTTTATGATGACTTCCGGATTCATGGGCTCGCCCTCCCCATTTCGTCTTTGAAATTAAAGTAAAACGTCACGCGACCATCCAGAGTCCTGGCGATCGGAAATTGCATGCGACCGAGTGCGAAGTAGAGGCATTCGACGACCTTTTTGCTGTTCAAGGTCCCGCCGCTGTATTTGATGCTCTGCAGGGCGCCGTCACCGCTATTCACGCGAAAACGAAAGCTGATCTGCCCCTGCAGCGATCCATCGCGATCGAGCTGATCCATGTAGCAGGTCCGAAGGTCCAAATCCTGGGAAGCCAGGGTATTGACGATGCTCTTGGAAAAGCGCTGGTCCTTGCCCAGATCGACCTTGTAATGCATCGAGATCTGCCTTTGCGTGGAAAAAGCCGCGCGCGCCTCATTCCCCGAGCTGAAGTCATCTTCGGACTTGGCGAAGAGTTCCGAGCCACCGAGTTTTTTCTGCACCTTCTGCGAATAGGCGTCCATCACACCGGCAAAGGCATCGTGCTGAAAGCTGTTCACGAATTGATCCGGCGCCGGTTGAAAGAGCGCCAGCAGCGCTTTGCCCTGGCCCGGCGACAGCACGAGATTCCCAAGGTTGGAAAGGATCAGGTGCCGGATGAAAATCTGCGGCTTGCCCTTGCTGATCCAAGTCCGCGTCAGTCCCACGTTATCGTTCAGACTTAACTTTTGAACGATATAATTGCCGGCCGGAATCTTCCAGACCCGCTGCTGCCCTGTAGTATCCGTCCCCAGGGGCTGACTGACCAGGTATTTTTTTCCCGTATTCACTTCATGCAGATGCAGGAACACGTTGCTTGTGATGAAAAGACCCCGGGCATTTTTCTTGAAGCCCTGCAGGCGAATTTTGACATAAAAACCCCCGTAGTCCTTGGGCAGGAATTCACCGCCCCAGGACTCCAAAGGCGTATAGAGATCCTCGGCAGGTGCCAAGGGGACCGACAGAGTCAGCCCCAGGATGAAAGAGATGATAAACTGGAGTTTCAAAAATGGGTCCCCTGACGCGGGAATGTCAAAGCCTGCTGGCTCGATCATAGCATCCGTGATATGGGCAAATGTTTCTTGAGGAGACGAGCGGTCATGATCATTTCAGAACTCTATCGCTATCCATTGAAGGGCGGCCATGGCGAAGCACTGCCCGAAACATCCGTTCTGGGGACGGGCTTTCCCGATGACCGGCGCTGGGTGCTGGTCGATGCCCAGGGTCGATTTTTAAGTCAGCGCGAGCATGCGGCCATGGCCTGGATCCAGACCCAGGTGACCGACGCCCTGCATTTTCAGTTTCGGGATCAAAAGCTGACCGTGCCGCGGGCCACGGGCCGGGAAAAAGTCCGTCCCGTCACGGTGTGGTCGGATACCGTGGACGCCTGGGATCTTGGGGACGCGGCGGCTGCCTTTTTTTCAGGCATCCTGCATAAGGACGTTCGCCTGTGCGAAGCGCGGCCGCAGCATGAACGGCACGTGGAAAGGAAATACACGGACGATCACGCCGTGGATTATCTGTTCGCCGATGCTTTTCCCTATCTCATCATCAGTCAGGAATCCCTGGATCTTTTGAACAGCAAGCTTTCCGCGGCTGGTGAAACGACCTTGACCATGGATCGCTTCCGGCCGAATATCGTGATTCAGGGCTGGCAGGCCCATGCCGAGGATCAGGTGCAGACGCTGAACATCGGCGGTCGCGTGAAACTCCGTTTGAGCAAACTCTGCAGCCGCTGCAATGTGACGACGATTGATCAAAAAACCACGGAAACCGGCGTCGAGCCGCTCAGGACCCTGGCGAGCTATCGCAAACTCGGGACCAGCAAGATTTTCTTTGGAATGAATGCTTGGGTTCTATCAGGAGCTGGCGCTACGATTCAGCGCGGCGATACCGTCACCATCGAGGCTTAGGGAAGTTTCCCCTTCCGAAGAAGGGGATGATCAGCCATGGGATTTGATCAGTCGCGGGGCACAACAAGGAAAGTCTTGTTGTATTCCACGATTTCCTCGTCCGATTTTTTCACTGTATAGGAACCGCTCGGCAGAGTCAGAGGCGCGACGTCTTCCACCGACAGTCGCGCTTTGGTCCGACGATAGGTATTGCCATCGACTTCCATGCGGGGAAGGTTTTCATCCGCCGATTGCCTTGGACCGGTGCTTCCACCAAATGTCGAGGCCGTAAGTTCGCTGACCCATGGGGTCGCGAGCAGAACGGCTGGAGCCAGGAATTTCAAGAGAAGTCTTTGCATGAGTCACTCGCTGTTATGGAGATGGGGCCTTGGGATTCAACACAGTACTGACCACTACGGTTGCAACGCTTTGCGAACCCCGGCAGTTTTTGTCATCCAGAATGCTCTGAATGGATTTTTCAGCCAAGGTCATCACTTCCTGAAGCTTTTCGATCCCCTTGTCATTGAGTCCTTCAATGCGCAGAGATGTGAAATTGCCCATTTGATCGGATCGCTCGCGATCGAAAAGATCCAGAACATAACCCATCCACCGTAAAACACGTTCGGGGTTGGGATCAAAGAAATAATCCGCCGTGAGCTTCACGCGCTCTTCGTGACGGCAGAGTATTTCCGCATCAATCAGTGATTGTATGGCCCGCGCTGCGCGCGTTCCCATGATGGCTTCGAGTTCCTTGCCATCAATGCCTCCATCCGGGCAACTGAGAGCCACGGCCAGCATCGCTTCTTTCGACGAAATCGGATCCAGTTTCTCGTTCGGGAAAAAGCGGAAGGGTCGTTCCAAACCGAGGCGCGCTTCCGGAAAAAAATCCTGCACGGCCTGTCGGGTTTCTTCGGGACTCATGATCACGGAGGCGAGCTGCAGGAGACTTTGAAGATTGGCTTCGCCATCACCAGACGCAAGTCGGCGTACCGTACTGTAACCCAGCCGACTCCTTTCTGCTAAATGGAGCAGGGTATGGCGTCGACTCGCCTCTGTCCATGCGGTGATCTTTTCCCGCAAAAATGACCTAAGATCCACCGTGTCGTCCCCCCGCGTGGCCTGGCTATGATGCGCGATGTTCTGTGACCGACGCTAATCGAGCCTGGGCCGCTTGTCAAGCCATGGTGATTGAGTGGGCCGTTTCAGTACGTTCGAGGGAGGCCACGACAGGCATGGGTTCCACGGCCTTGCAAAAAGTTGAACGACCGAAAGGTGAGGAAGTATCAAGCGAGTTAAGCTTCCGGCGATTCAATCCTGGGGATCAGGTCGTGCGAGGATTAACCTGTCGCTCGATCAGCGGCCTCTTTTGAACTCTTTGCCTAAGGAAACGGATGATGCGATGGTTAAAGCTGAGCGGGCTTCTGATGCTGCCTTTGATCGTGGCCTGTCGAGCGGGGAACCCTTAAATTTCCAGGGTTTTGAGACATATCGTAGGCATCTGAAAGCCGCCTGCGCATCCCTGGAACGGCCGCCTTCGGTCAGGGCCGCACCTTTCATGTCAGCACAATCGGTGGTTGGCTGCCGGCCGTGGCCTCGGGGCATTGGGATAATCCTCTGAGGCGTAGCCGCAATGGGTCGTCACGAATAACTATGTGCATGAGAGCAGGGGAAATGGCTCCATTTGGAGGATAGGACTGTGAGTGGCCGTCAAGACAGGACCGACCGTCGGTCCGATCTGAACGCAGCGGCCTGTGAGACGCCCTGAATTTTCAGGCGGCCTGGCCCGCACAAAACTGTTCATTCAGGGTCAGAATCAGCTCGAAGCTGACGAATTCCGGATCGATCACATCTTTGGAGAGAAGGCGCAGAGCCACGGTGCCCTTGCCTTTTTCCACATATTCCTTCACCGCATTCATGCCGACCCCGCGACCGGAAATATCGCTCAGCTCCGCGCTGGTGCTGAAGCCCGGCTCAAAGATGCAATAGGCGATATCCTCGAGAGTCATGGCGCTCGACTTTTGAATAAGACCTCGCTCCTGGGCCAGACGACGAATGGCCCGCACATTCAGGCCGCGTCCATCATCACGATAGCGAATGCTGAGCCTATCCTCTTCCATGCTGACGCTCACTTCAATGCGGCCTTTTTCCGCCTTGCCCATCTTCACGCGTTCGGCCGGCGTTTCGATACCATGATCCATGCTGTTACGAATGATATGCAGGAAAGCTTTGCGCACGAAGTCCTGGCCCTCGGTCGACAGTCGGATACTATGGTCCTGAATGATGATATCCGGGCACTCCTTGCGGAGATCCCGCGCCAGCATCTCTGCATGAGAGAGGACCTCACGGAAAACGGTTTCCGCGCGGACAAACGTCAGATCCTCCAGGGTTTCCCGGAAAGGTTTCACCTGCACCTTCAGACCCGCGGGAACCTCCTGCTCAACACGTTGCAAGGTCTGATGCAGCCGGCCGATGAAACGAAGCGGCAGCTGCACCGCATCCGCAGAATCACGGCCCAGCTTGCCCTGATTCAACTCCTGATAATGGTCCACCAGACCTTGAATATGGTCCGTGGCGGCCAGGAGCACGTCGCGATTCCAAGGACTGTCCTTTTTCATCATGGCCGCCAGTGTTTGTTCCAGCTCATGGATTTTCGGCGTAAGATTCTTCAACTGCAGCGCCCGCGCCGAACCCTTGATGGTGTGCATATTGATAAAGAGGATCTTCAGAACCTCGCGATCCCAAGCCGGGTTGACTTTTAAAAGCCGCGTGCATTCCGCTAGGAGCGAATGCGATGTGCTCATGAAAATACTGAACTGCCTGGGCGGAACATCGAGGATTTCGCCGATCAGCTCCAGTTCCTTGGATTTCTCCGCAGTCTCGCGTTCCAGCTTCTTCAGAGCGGTCACGTCTTTCATGATCACCAGGATCTTCTCGGTCCGGCCCTGATGATCCAGGACTGGATTCCAATCAAGCTGCAGGATGCGTTCGAACTCTTCCCGATGATAGACCAGCTCGCTGGGAAGAAGGTGGCTATTCATATCAAAGGCAATGCCTTCTTCATCCAGGCAACTCTCCAGGGCATTCTGCACCTGGCTCTTCATCTCTCGCGTGGCTGCGGCGCCGTGGAAGAGAAGCTCCACAATCGAGCGCTGCGCGACCTCATCCGTATCAAAAATATTTTTTACACAGTCCGAATGGGTTTCCGTAATCAAAAGACCGGGTTTACGGACAGCCACGATCCCTATCTGGATATGCTTGAGAATGGACCGGATTTCTCGGGTCTGTTCATCCACCAGCCGCTCCAGATTGTTCTTCAGCCCCAGAACCTTATCATGCTCCCGCTGCAGATCCTCATTCAGATGCTCGATGCGTTCGAAGGCGACTCTTTCAGTCACGCGCATTTTATCGGCTATGGCCAGGGACAGCAAAACGACCTCGACGACTGATCCCATCAGAACGCCCCATTCGACCACGAAGGTTGCGGGCATGCTGCCTGTGAGCATGGCCATGCGCAGAAGGTTGGCCACGATGATGACCGACCATGCGAGGGTGAAGAAATAAGCAGGACGGAAACGCTTGAGGGAGCAGACGATGCCGCAGCTTAAAGCGAAGACCGAGGCCAAGAGTCCACCGAAGACCGAAAGTTTCGCGCCTGTATTATACGAAAAAAAGCTCGCCACCGTCGTGGCGAGGATCAGGATCAGACCCAGCATGGAAAAGCGCATGAGCCAGGGATGCCGCTTTGGAAGCGAGAGGAAAAAAATGGGAAAAAGAAGGGCCATCAGGGTCGTGCTGTTGGCAATCAAAAGATAGCCATCGTTCATGAGCCAAGCGGTTGCCTTCAGGTGATGAGTCACAAGGCCCGTTACGATCATGAACTGACCGATGACGGTGAGGATAAATCCGATGTAAAGAAGAAAGGTGATGCGCCGCAGATGGATCCACATGAAGAAATTATAGAGGGCCATCACACCCAATATGCCGAACATCGTATAAAGGAAGGAGTATTCCGTGGTCTTCTGCTCATGGAAGTTGACTTCCGAGTGAAGATCTATATCAAAGATCACGCTGCCCTGGCTTTTGATGCGGATCATGAGGGTCGAGTCCCCGGAAGGCACTGTGAGTTTGAACGTCGGCAGCCGGTAGGAAACCTCCTGATGTTCGGCCTCGATCTTGTCGCCAGCCACTTCATGCTGCAGGATGCGGCCGCTCGAATCGAGCAGCCAGACGTCGATCTGATCCACGAGAGCATAGCCTTCAGTCATATGAAATGCCCGCGGCTGCTCATTCAGATTGCGCAGCGGGATGCGGGCCCACCAGTCTGATTCAGAAAAGCCAAAGTTGGGGGTCTTTTTCGTGAGCGGAGCAAAGCGCGCGTGAAACTCAGGAGAGCCAAGGTCGCTGTCGGAAAATGAGCGCCCGGCATCTTCAAAAAACCAGAGTCGGCGATTCAGATCGTAAGTCCCCCCCCGCTCATCGAACGTGAGCTGGTCTTGAACCGCGATTTGACCCTGGATGGGGGCAGTCCAGTTCATCAGCAGAATGAAAAATAGAAGTCGCTTCAGCATGGTTTGCTCTCCATCCCCAAGCTATCGGCAGGTTCGGGAAGGAGAGAACGCGGCGGCTGGCATTCAAACGATAAGGTAAAGAAGTTTTCGCGTGCAGCTTTTCGCAGAGCGAATCGCGGGTGACTGGCCGGTCACCCGTTCCGGTCAGAGGAGTTCTCTTTCAAAGTTCGCACTGTGAGTTTCAGGGAGTTTATAACCTTCGCGAATGCCATCCAGGATGTCCGTGATGGCCTTGGCGGTATAGTCACGGGTCAGGAAATCCACGCGGAAATCCCTGACACCCAGCTCCATCAGACGACTGCGGTGATCCGAGACGGCAAAGGCTTCCTTGCCGAAGACGATGGACTTGCAGCTTTCATGAGCCACGAAAAAGCGTTCACCTTCATCGTTTTCGATTTCAAGAGTCCGGTAACCGCAGACGGATGCTGTGGGGCAGCCGTGATGCAGGGCGGTCAAAGAGCAGGCTTCGGCAATGAAAAGCGGCGTGTCCTTATAAAGGATCACCTGCGGCTGAGCGTTTTCAGGCCAGTTGCGGAGTTTCGATCTTAGGCTGGGAAGATCATCTTCCACCGAAAGGCAGATGCGCTTCACATGCTCTTCAGTCAACGTGAGTGCGGCCTCCGTGTTCAAAGCGTAAAGGGTGAAGTCTGAAGCCAGATCGCAGTCCTCGCGCCTATAGCCGGCCTCGTCCAAAAGCTCCAGAGCTCCCAGGTTTCCGACTTCGAAGCAGGGAGTGCGGCCATCGGTTTGAAAGACGCGCAGCCAGGGTCGCAGCAAAGGCTCATCCCAGGCCCGGATTACGGTGGGAAGGGCCAGGCGAAGCTGAGCGCCCATGGCATCGGCTACGGACGTGAGCTGGGCGTAAGCGGAATCGACGGAAATCTTTCCAAGGAAAGCCCGCTTCGGTTCAAAAACGACTTCATCCACGGAAAAATCGGGATGAGCGTCCGCATAGGACTGAAGGATCGGCAGATAATCGAGCCGATCTATTTTGATTTGATAGCGGGCGGAGGTGACCGCTTCCAGACGGCGACGCCTGGTGTGGAGGCTGCTGTTGGCTGCATCCATGGAGCTTTGGGTAAAAGCGGGAATGCTGGGCCCAAGCAGTTCGGAAGCCTGTTTTTTCAGCTGTTTCAGAAGGCTTTTCGGCACGAACCAGTCCCAGTCGCCTGTGAAAGCGAGCGAGGCGGAGAGGACTTCCGCTTCGCCAAAAATCGCGAAGAGTTCGGCCAGGTCTTTTTTCAGACGTGATTCATTTTTGGGTTTTTCCGCTGGGGCCGTCAGGGACGTTTCGAGCAGTTTCGCGGTCCCGAGATAGGCGGCCGCGCTCAGGGTGAGCTGATCACCTTCGGCCTTCGCAGCCAGTTTGAAATCCACAAGACGCAGCGGACGCAGCCGCGCATCATCAGGCGCCTGGCTGAGAGCTTCCGTATGACGCTTGAGCTCGTTCGAGCGAATTTTATAGATGAGATCGCCTGGCCTTGGCAGTTTCACATCATCGGGCACCTGAATGCGAACTTTTTCACCCGCAGCGGCTTCTGTGCGGCGCTGCTGATAGACGGTGAAATCACGCAGCGAGAACTGACATTCTTCGCCGGCCCATTTGCGTTTGGCCGTCTTGATGTTGGCCTTCACATCTTCGCCGTGCTGAGGCTTCGCATGATAGACATCCAGCGCGGGATCAATGCGCAGACCATCAAAACGTTCCAGCGCTTCCTGGGTGACGAATTCGATGGCGCGGCCTTCGATGCGGCCGACAGTACCGATCAAAAGACCTTTATGCGTGGGGTTGGCCAGGTCGATGACGTTTTCATGATAACGACCCTTCACAAAGAAGGTGGTCATGTCCCGATGAAAACTGAAGGCCATATCCCTTTGCCAATCGCGGGCTTCGTGCTGAAGGGGGCGCGGTGAAGTATCGCGGCCAAAGAGTTGATTCAGCTTATCGCGATAAAGTCCGACGCTGGTCGCGACGTACTGAGCGTCCTTCTTGCGACCTTCGATTTTCAAAGTATCCATGCCGGCCGTCACGAGCTTGTCGAGATCCTGGCTGGTATTGAGATCCTTCATGCTGAAAAGAAAGCCGTGGCCCGGTTCATTCAGAATTTTATAGGGCTTGCGGCAGGTATAGGCGCATTCACCGCGATTGCCGCTGCGGGCATCTTCGGCGCCCGAGAAAAAGCAGAGTCCGCTGTAGCTATAGCAGAGGCTGCCATGACAGAAGGCTTCGATCTCCACCAGCTCACGGGGAATTTCGCGACGAATTTTGCGAAGTTCCTGCGCAGTCAATTCACGAGCCATCACCACGCGGCGGAAACCGAGTTTGGAGGCGGCCATCACGCCGGCTGCATTGTGAACGGCCATCTGGGTCGAGGCATGGAGCCGGAGGTTCGGGAATTCGCGACGGATCAGGCGGGCCACGCCGATGTCCTGGACGATGACCGCTTCCACGCCGATCCATTGCAGTTCGCCCAGGTCCGCGATCAAACGCGGCAGCTCGGCTTCCTTCAGCAGGATATTGATCGTAACCAGGACTTTCATGCCGCGACTGCGAGCCAAAGGGACAAGGCTGCGCAGGTCTTCGAGCGTGAAGTTTTCCGCGCGCCCGCGGGCGTTGAATTCCTTCATGCCGAGATAGACAGCGTCCGCTCCCGCATTCAAAGCCGCAAAAAACTGCGCCCTTCCGCCTGCTGGAGCCAGGATTTCCGGCACGGGAAAATCGCTGAAATGTCCAGAGCTTGCTGGGGATGCTGAGGGTTCGTGAGGATGACTGATCTCTCGTGACATGGGAATACCTCGGATACGACCTAAGATGGCTACGGGATAGCAGGAATTGCAAGCCAAAGCCAGCAAATTAGGGGGAAAATGGCGCTATCGCAAGCTGGGGCCAGGGGGGAGGATCCGTCGGCCGTCCAGCGAAGGTCGACGGATCGTAAGGAAAGCTCCTCAATGAGCAGTTGTCGAATACAGGACCTCTGTCGAACCCGGGTCGGGCGCGACAGGGTTAGGTGCATGATTCACAGCGTGGACGACCACAACGCAAGTATACTAGCGTGTTCCGCTGGAATGAAAAGTTCGAACGGCAATCATTTGTAAAAAATCATCAATACACTTATTCCACCGCGACGGAACCGCCATGCCGGGAATCCGAGCCGCCGGACCACTGCTGACGTTTCTTGTCGTAAAGAACCGCCTGCACATCCCCAAACTGGAAGGTGCGATCCCCAAAGATATGACCCATGCCCTGCATGATTTTTTTGGTGTCGGGATTCACGCCGAAGGGTTCATGGAGAATGCGATCGGGCATCCATTGATGATGAATTTTCGGAGCGTCGATGGCGGCCTGGATATCCATGTCGAAGACGAGCGTATTGAGCGTGACCTGAAACACGGAGTTGATGATGGTGGGTCCACCCGGTGAACCCAGCGCAAGAATGGGTTTGCCGTTTTCCAAAACGATGGTCGGCGTCATCGAAGATAGGGGGCGTTTTTTCGGAGCGATGGCATTGCGATCACTCTGCAGAAGACCATACATGTTGGGTGATCCCGGCTTGCTCGAGAAATCGTCCATCTCGTTGTTAAGAAGGATTCCTGTTCCATCCGCTGTGACGCCCGAACCAAAACTCCCGTTCAGCGTATAGGTATTGCTGACGATCATGCCCTGCGCGTCCACCACCGTGTAGTGGGTGGTCTCCGTGCTTTCCTTATCTGAAAAATCCCCGGCTTTGATCTCCTGACTCGGCGTGGCCTTGGTCAGACTGATACCCGCACGACGTTTTGCAAGGTAGGCAGGATCGAGAAACTTCTGCAAAGGGTTCTGCACGAAATCGGGATCACCGAACCATTCAGCGCGGTCGGCGAAGGCGCGCTTCATCGCTTCGACAAGCAGATGATAGTAAGCAGCCGAACCGAAACCGAGCGAAGCCAGATCATCTTTTTCCAGCATGCCGAGCATGGCTAAGAGAAGCGCCCCGCCCGAAGAGGGCGGAGGTGCGGTAATGATCTGATAGGATTTATAGCGGCCTTCCAATGGCGCACGCTCGACGACCTTATAGTTTTTCAGATCATCGGCCGTGAGCGCACCACCACCTTTTTGAATGTCCTTCACCAGCTTCTGGGCGATCACGCCCGTATAAAATGCGCTTTCGCCCGCCTTTTGAATCTGCGCGAGACTCCAGCCCAGTTCCGGCTGAATGAAACGATCACCGACCTTGACGCCCTTGCCATCTTTCAGAAAAATGCGTTTGCTGCCCGGAAATTTTCCCAGGCGTTCTTTCCCAGCTTCGAGCATGGATACGAAGGACTCATCGGCAATGAAGCCTTCGACTGCAAGGCGACGGGCTGGCTCGATTACTTTTTTCCAGGGCAATTTCCCGTATTTTTTATGAAGGAGTGCCATACCTGCCACGGTGCCTGGAGTGCCCACCGCGCGGTAGCCCGTCGTCGAGGCTCCCGGAATCACATCGCCTTTGGCATCCAGATAAAAGTTTTTATCAGCTGCCGCGGGCGCTGTCTCCCGGTAGTCGATGAAGTTGGTCTTGCCGTCCTGGCTGCGCACCAGGGCAAAGCCTCCGCCGCCAAGGTTTCCCGCCGCAGGCCAGGTGACCGCAAGGGCAAAGCCCACGGCCACGGCAGCATCCGCTGCATTACCGCCCTGCCGCAGAATGCTGGCACCAGCCTCCGAAGCCAAAGGACTGACCGTGGCCACGAGTCCACGCGGACCCCAAACCGGCGCGCGTGAGGCACTTAAGCCAAGGCTGGGTTCGAGAAGAAAGAAAGGAAGAGTAATCCAAAGGACCAGGGTCGCCAGGATTTTATTGGGGGAAAATCCCGGACGCTTTTGAAGTTCATCCATGGCAGCATTCAACTCCAGATGGAAAGGCCGTTAACGAGCTTGCGTCAGGAGGGTAACCCAAAAGTCCAAGCGGCTGCAAGCCTTCGCCTTGCTGAATGACTTCGGCCAAGGCATAGTCAAACGATGAAGACCCAAGGAGGAGGGTGAACCGTGCTTGACCTATGGAAGGTTTCCCTGCGCAATGTCGGGCGCAATAAAAGGCGATCCTTGATTACCATCATCACAGTGTTCATCGGTGTCGTGGTCGTCACCGGCACCCGCGGTCTTCTGAATGGTCTGCAGGGCGAATTTCGCAGCGCGTTGACCGGCAAGGTGCATGGTGATCTGCAGATTCATCGGCGCGGCTATCAGGATTCTCTGGAAAGCAATCCCTATAATATTCTGATTCCTTATGATCAGGGCCTGCAGCAAAAGCTCAAGGCTCAGCCGGATATCATGGCTTTTAGTCCGAGGCTCCGCGTTATGGGGCTTTTGAATCATCAGAAAAGCCAGGTCTCGACTCCGGTTTTTATCACAGGCATAGACCCCGAGCAGGAATTGAAAGTATGCCCGCGTCTTCAGGATGCTGTTCAGTTCGGGCAGATGATGGATCCACGCAAAGAGGAATCAAGCTCAGCCGCGCCCGCTGAGGATCTGGAGGAGGCCGTCGGGCTCGACGCTCGTACGTCCACGGCGGTCGTGGCAACGGAAGGTCCCAAGGCCGGCGGCTTTCATCAGATCATGGTCACGCCTGCGCTTCAGCGTGGACTCAAGGCCGCGATCGGGGACGAGATCGTGCTCCTGCTTCAGGATCGCAACAACATGCAGCAGGCCGTGATCGCCCGGCTGTTCGGCGTGGTCGACTATGGACTGCCGAACATGAACGCGCGCATGGCCTGGATGGATTTTCGCACGCTTCAGAAAACCCTGCATCTGGACGAGGAAACCTCGGAAATCGCCTTGCGCGTGCGGGATCAGGGGCGCGTGGATGCCATCAAGGAAGAGCTGTCGCGTGCTTTGGATTCCGCATATTTCGTGGAGACCTGGCTCGACCTGAGTCCTTTTTTTCGCGACATCATGGGTCTGCAGAATATAGTATTCGGAGCGGTCCTGGTGATTATTTTCGTGATCGTGATCGCGGCGATCGTGAACACCTCGCTCATGACGGTCATGGAACGAACGCGTGAGATTGGAACGCTCATGGCCCTTGGTTACCGTCGCAAGCATATCCTGCTTCTTTTTTTAGGCGAAGCTTCGGTCATCGGCTTGACCGGCGGTGTCGCGGGTGTCGTGTTCGTGGCCATCCTCATGAGCATTTTGGGGCGAATCGGTATCGTCATGAAATTGCCTGGCCAGCAGGTGGCTACCGTCCTTTACCCCCAGGTTCACCCTACTTTCATCGCCCTGGTTTTGGGCCTTGCCGTCGGTTCGGCTTTGGTGGCAGGACTTCTGCCGGCCTGGCGAGCCAGTCGTATGAAACCGGTGCAGGCCCTTGGCAGCACCTGATGCATGCAGAAAGGATTTCAAAATGAAACGCTTCCTTGTGACTCTGGTTTTGCTGCTACCCTTTACAGCTTCGGCTGCGGATAAGCCTGTGGATGTCAGGGCCATCGTCGCGGAAATCGAAGGGAATATGGCGCCGAAAGGCTATCAGTCGGTCAACAGTTTCGTGAACACGCGGACGGATGGAACGGTGATGAGCTACGAAGTCAAGTTCCAGTCCAAGGACGTGGATCATCATCATGGCGTTTTTATCAAGCCGGAACGCGAAAAGGGCCGGGAAATCCTGCGTCTCGGCGATAACCTTTGGACCTGGATGCCTTCGGTCGGGCGCGTCGTGCGCATTGCCGACCGGGATAGTTTCGCCGGCGGTGATTTTTCCAACGCGGATATTCTGCGGGTGGATTGGCTGAATCGCTATAATCCTGAATTGGTCAAAGAAACACCGAAGCAGTGGATCATTGATCTCAAGGCCAAAACTCCTGAAGCGCCGTATGCGAAGATGCGTCTTTGGGTGGATAAGGAAAGTCATCAGCCTGTTCAGCAGCAGTATTACGATTCAAACGGAACGCTTCTGAAGCGGCTTCTTTATGGTTCGGTTCAGAAATTCGGCAAAGTCGAACGCCCCGCCCATCTTCTGATGGAAAACGTCATCACAAAACAGAAAAGCGAACTGAAGATCCTGGAGATGCGCTTTGATGTGCCGATTCCAGACAGTCGTTTTGTGGTCGATAACCTGGGGAAATAAATGAAACGTCTCCTTTTCGGACTGCTGCTGGCAACCCGCCTCGCCGAGGCTCAGGATGATGATTTGGAGGAGGCCCAGGGACTGCCGGATGACAAGCCAGCCCTGGAAAAAGATCAGGGCCTGCGACTTCCTGAAGGCTTGAGCGAGCGCAGCTATCTGTGGCTGGAAGCCTTCTCCCGCAAAGCCGCTCGTGGGGAATGGGACAAGGTCAAAGGTCCCAATGCGGAGGCTTCGCTGACGCTGAACTATAAAAATTACTCGGGTTTTCAAGCCTTTTTGGATGGCCGCGCCCTGCACAATGCCGATCCCAAGGATGACCTGGGTATCCTGGAGCAAGGCGGCCTTCGGTGTCAGGCCACTGAAAAAATCCTAGTCACTTTGGGCAAGGAGCGCAGTCGCAAGGCTCCCGGTCTGATCGTGGCGCCGAGTGACTTCCTTTATGCCCAGGAAAATCTTCCCGGACAGCGTGAGCAGAGGGCCGGGATCTGGCAAGGAAAAATCGCCTGGCAGGAATCCGGCCGCAGCTTCGAAGTCCTCGCTCTGCCTTTTGATCGTTTGAATGAAAACGGTCTGCCGGATGATGAGGCCGAGTGGAAGGGTTGGGCGGCCCGTGGCTTTTATCAGTTCGCGAATTTCGATATCCAGCTTTCCGTCGGGCATCTTGAAGACGATTGGCATGAGGGCCTCAGCACCCAAGGCATCATCGGGGCGTGGAAGGTCTATGCGGAAGGCGGTTGGACGGAAGACCAGCGCTCGCAGCTCGGCGGCGTGGAATATCAGGGCGTCGATAAATGGTCCTTCCGCGCGGAGTACTATCATCAGGATCCCCTGGTCACCCGCGATGAGCTGCAGAAGCTCTGGCAGCTGTCGCGGCTTTTGAACGTCACAGTTCCGGTCAACGCGGGCAATTTTCGGCCTTTTTTACGTGAAAATTATGCGATAGCCAGCATGAGTGGGCTGGGACTCGATGATCGCTGGAATATTTTTGCCACCTTTCTGCGCGGCGTTGATGATCGCGGCTATCTTGCCAATGTACGGGGCGAATGGCTGGTCGATGATCATCAGGTCCTGGGTCTGAGCCTTCTTGGTTTCAGCGAAGGGGATCGGCAGCAGTATGCGCTGCGGCCCTTTGATCGGCAGGCGAGTCTGGATTGGAAATTTACGCTCTAAACTGAGGTATGAAGGCGCATGCTGGAATTAAGAAAAGTCAGCAAGACCTATACGATCGGCAAGGCTTCCGTCACAGCGCTGCAGGCGGTCGACTTTACTTTGAATCGCGGCGATTTCGTGGTGATCCGTGGTCCCTCGGGTTCGGGCAAGTCCACGCTTTTGAATATCCTTGGGCTTTTGGATTCACCCACGTCGGGCTCGGTGCTTTTGAATGGGGAAACCATAACGTATGAGGATTATGACAAGCTCGCCGTCATTCGCAGCCGCAGCATTTCCTTTATTTTCCAGGCTTTCAACCTGAACCCTGTTCTGACTCTGGAAGAAAACGTGATGGTGCCGCTCATGATAAGGGCTGACATCAGCAAGGATGAAAAGCGCAGGCGCGTGGCGGAATGGGTCGAGCATACGGGACTGACCCCCTATCGGCACCATCGGCCTGACGAATTATCGGGCGGCCAAAGGCAAAGGGTGGCTATCGCCCGGGCCATGGTGTCGAAGCCTGAGCTGGTGATCGCCGATGAACCCACGGCAAATCTGGATTCCCAAACATCCCAGAAGATTCTTGAACTCATGCGCACGCTCAACGCCGAGCAGTCCACGGCGTTTATTTTTGCGACCCATGATCCTTTATTGGATTCTTTTGCCAAGAATATTTATCGCATGCAGGACGGGATCCTGCATCTGGCATAATCAGGAAGGTTTCGTTTCGGGCTTTTTCTCGGGGTTTTCAGCGAGTTTTTCCGGGGCCGGTGCGGCAGCAGCAGAAGGCGCGGGAGCGGGAGCCTCCACGGCGGGCTGGGCGGCAATTGCGGCCGTGCCGTCTGCAGGGGCTTCTTCCTGCTTCAGGGGGAAGAGTTCATTCAAAGGCTTGTCCCAGGCCGGATCCCAGGATACAAAGGTGTCGGCGTTCTTCACAAATTTCCCATCGACGTAATGACCTTCATGATACTCAGGCTGCTCCTGAGCGGTCGCGCCTTCGGGTGCGAGGGGATAACCATTTTCATCGTAGCCCGGCAGAGGATGGCCATGCTCATCCAGGCCAGGACCCTGCAAAGGTTTGGTGGCCGTGGTTTTGGAATCCGCGAGCGCGGCGTCGAGGACCTGCTGCGGGGAGGTGCTCTGCAGTTTCTTTTGCAGCTCACGAATGCGCTCCAATTCGAATTCGCGCTCGGCTTCATGAATCACATCGTTGAAGCCGCTTTTGACTTCGTTGGCCTGGCGGCGGACCTGGACGAAAATTTTGCCAAATTTCCGCATGAGGTCCGGAAGTTTATCGGGACCAATAAAAAGCATGGCGACGATGGCGATGACAACCAGTTCCATGGGACCAATGCCGAACATAGAGTATCCTTTCCCGAATAAACAGTAGGGGCCAGTGACGCCTGCGCCCCTTATTCTAACCTGCGCCGCCCCAGGTGTCAGCCCTTCTTACGAATCATATAGAGCCCATCGGCTATGGACAGCATGCTGGCTTCCACACGGCTATCTTTGCGCACAACAGCATTGAAGCGGCGCAGAGCTTCGGTCGCGGCTGACGTGTCGGCGGCGTCCACGACGCGTCCGCTCCACAGCACGTTGTCGGCGAGAATCACACCATTGGCCCGCAAGAGCTCCAAACCGATCTCATAGTAACTGCCATAGTTTTCCTTATCGGCATCAATAAAAATAAGATCAAAAGTGTTCTTGCCGCGATGGGTCAGAAGCTTTTGCATGGTATCGACGGCAGGACCGAGGATGATTTGCGACTTTTTTTCCAGGCCGGCGGCCTTCAGATACTGACGCGCGACGGCTGCGGTTTCAGGATTGATGTCGCAGGAGATGATTTCACCGCCTTCGGGAAGGCCGAGCCCCATGCAGATCGTGCTATAACCGGTAAAGCAGCCCACCTCCAGAATGCGCCTGGCACCGATCAGGCGCACAAGCTGATTCATGAACACGCCCTGGTCCGCGGCGATTTGCATGCCAGCATCCGGCCGCTGGCGGGTGATGCTGACGAGTTCAGGGAGGACGGGGTGCAGCGGCGTCTGGTGTTCGCAAAGATAATCGTAAACGGCTTCCGTCATCGGAACAGTTTTCATGACTGCATTCCTTCCAAAAAAAAAGAGGAGCCAGGCTCCTCTTTCTTATAGCGAATTATTTGGTCGAGATCAGTTCCAGAAGCGCTTTTTGCGGATCCGCGAATTTCTTCAGCCCGTCCGCCATCAGGAAGTCTTCCAGTTTCTGGAAGTCGACGTGCTTATCTATGGCATCCAGAACGTCCTTGGGTGGGAGTTCGGCGATCTTCGATGTGAAGGATCGGCCGCTGGCGGCCACGGCTTCATTGGTTTCGGGTGGATTGGTTTCAATGTCGCTGCCGGCGAAAGCTTCCACGTATTTCCACTTGGGATCGCTTGGCTTTTTGGTGCCGGTGCTGGCAAAGATCATTTCCTGGTCCAGCTTCACGCCTTTGTCAGCCCAGAACGCTTTATTCTTCGCCCAGATGCGTTTGGCGTTGACGATGCCGACCCAGCCCTGGCCCACGCCCAAAGCGGGGACATGCTCTTCGGTGTAAACATCAAGGCGCGAGACGAAGATACTGTAAACGCTCTTGAAGCGGTCGCGATTGGCAAGGCGCTGCGCCCCTCTCCAGACGGCTTCACGCGCTTTGTTGTACTGGGCTTCCGAGAAAATCAAGGTGACGTTCAAAGGCACGCCGGCTGCGGCCAGCTCTTCCAGAGCGTCGATGCCGGCAGGCGTTGCGGGCACCTTGATCATCCTGTTGGGATGGCCTTTCGACCAGTATTTGCCAAGCTCGATGTAGCGAGCCACGCGTTCTTTATGGGGAGGACCGAGTTTCAGGTCTTCCAAAAGGGGATCCACTTCAAAGCTCACGTAACCGTCATTGCCCTTCGTTGCTTCATAAACGGGCATGAACACGCGTTCCGCTTCGCTGACCAGATGATTGGTCACCGTCCACGCCACGTCTTCCGGAGATTTGCCTTCCTTGCGAAGCTCACGAATCATTCCATCCATGAGGCCGGTCTTGACGATGTTGGCGACGATGATGGGATTGGAAGTGGCGCCGGTTGCGCCCTGACTTTTGCTCAATTCAACAAGTTTCGGATCGATCGAGTCCAGCCACAGTTTGGTGCCGGTAGCGACCAAAGATTGCAGAGGTGCCGTCATAAGGTGAATCCTTTCGCTGGGTCACGGTTCGGGGCGGATGCTAACACAGGGACGGAATGCGGACAATGCCCTTAACCGGCGCTTTTCTGTCTCAAAAACCATTAGCTGCTTTAATGACCGAAGGGAAAGAAATTCCGTAAAACATAATAATATCATTGGCATATGAGGGTTTCTCAGTTCCCGCAGAAGAGTGCCGAATTGGAATTCATTAGTTAAGTTAATCCTACTCGGGAGTCGTCTCATGCTTGGTTATATTTGGAAAGCCGGATTGGTTCTTGGCCTTGGTCTGATGAGTCAATTTGCTTTTGCTGGCTCCAAGTGGGAATTGGTCAGCGAAAAGGACGGCATCAAAGTCTATCGCATGGAAGTTCCCGGCAGTCCCCTGGTCGCGTTTAAGGGCGTGAAGCTCATGCCTGTCCCCATCACCAAAGTCGCGCAGGTGATTTTGGATGAAGATACGGAAAAGAAAAAAGAGTGGATTGATATGATCATGGACTTCAAGATCGTCCAAAAAGGAACCTTCGAGTCCGTGACCTATTCCGCCTATGACCTGCCTTGGCCTTTGACGGATCGTGATTATGTGATCCAGAGCACCTTGAAAATCGACAATGAAGCCAACCAGGTCGTCGTGGAACTGAAATCAACCGAGCATGCCAAGGCCCCCAAAACCATAGGCGTGCGGGCCGAGCTGGTGCACAGTCTTTATAAGCTTGTTCCAAGACCAGGCCGCACCACCGAGGTCACCGTTGAAATCCAGACCGATCCCAAAGGGGATTTGCCCAAGTGGCTCGTGAACGTGATTCAAAAAGGTTGGCCTGCCAACACTCTGAAGAAGATGGAAACCCAGGCCTTGCGCCCGGATACGAAAGAGAATGATCTGATCAAGGCCAAATTCAAAGGCGCCAACGAACTGGCGAGACGCTAAGCAAAGACTTCGTTTTTCGTCGCCGTGAACGTGTTCTGCCAACACAAACATGGAGCCTCCTCCCCGGAGGCTCCTTTTTTTCTGCTATAATGGGTCTCTACCTTGAGGAGACACCCATGAAGCATCTCGGAATCAGCCTTCTCGTGCTTGGAAGCCTCACCGCGTGCGGCGAGAAAAGCGACGATAAAAACAGTGAATCGGGTACAACAATCACCGCAGGCTCTGGTCCCATTTCCGTTGCGGCCCTGGCCAAGCCCAGTGACCTCGGCACTCTTTCGCGCGCCGAGGTGATTCTGGCCATGGAATCCAATCGCGCGGATTTTTTGGCGACAGAAATTGAAGAACCTGAAGCCGAAGAGCCTGTCGAAGAAGAAGGCGATGTGGATTGCGCAGCTGCCCTTTCCACGGTCCAGGTGGTGGCGGAAGGCGATACCATGTCGGTGGATATCAACCTTGATATGACCGAATGTTTGAAGAAAGCCTGGTCCGAGGCTGGCGAAGGCGTGACGGCGAGCGTGACCAAGGCCGTGATGTCCTTTTATATTCGTCAGACCTGTGTGGGCGGTGACCTCAGCAGCTTCAACGGCAAAATGCTGGATGAAGTCGGCAATCCTCCCGAATGCGATAACAACAAAGTTCTGATGAATATGACCTCCGAAATGGTCGCGTCGATTTCCGGCAACGGTCAGAGCATGGATATCAATTCCAACTCGACGAATGTATTCGGTACAGACGCCAACGAACCCTGTCTTATGACGAAGACGGCCGATGGCTATGCTCAGGATGGATGCGTGGAGATTTTCAAAAGCGTCGGTCCTGAAGGCAATGGCGATAACGAATACACGAAGTATACGCACAACAGTCTGAAGTGGGTCGCTTCCCCCAACAATACCTGGTACACCTCGGGCAGCATCGCGGTGGACATGAATGATTGGGCCGGAGCGGTCACCTTCCGCGGTGCGGATATCAATCCGCTTTATACCATGGAATATGGCACCGAAAAGATCAACGGAACCTTGACCGTTCCTTCGGGTCTTTACTTCAAGAATTCACTGCAGCGCGCTGTGAAACGCAGCCTTCCCGATCTCAGAAAAATGCGCTAACGCGTGAGGCTGCCCTTCCCGGGGCAGCCCTGCATCCCGCCGAGCAGACACGACGGAACCTGGATAAATCATGCACTTGCCCTAATCCATACCATCTGAATTCTCTGGTCGCCGCAGACGTTTCGCGATAATGTCCGCCCTGTATCCAAGGGGTGTGCTATGAACGCTTTGCAAAAGACCGCGAACGAAGCCTGGCAGCTTTACCGTGGCCGTGGTCAGATCTCGAGCAAATTGCTGCGATCTCATGTCTATCGTGCCTGGGAAAGATCCCATACTCAAAAAGCCAGCCCCCTTCATATGAAGGCCGAACAGCTTTCTGCTGTGGAAACGGAGCGTTTGCTCCAAGAAAAAAGCGATCTGATCGAGGCCGCGCGCCCCTATATGCTGGCTTTATCCGCAGCTGCGGGACGTGAGAGGCACGCCGCGATGCTGGGTGATGCCCAGGCCAATGTCCTGGATGTCGTGGCAGACGAGGCTACTCTTCACGGTCCCAACGGATTTCCCGGACCAGGCAGCATGCTGCAGGAAGCATTGAGTGGTGCCAACGGAATCGGCACGCCCCTCATTGAAAATGCCTATGTAGAGCTTGTCGGTGCAGAGCATTTCATTCAAGGATTTCATGTCTACACCTGCCAGGGGATTCCCATTGTCGGCCCCGGTCAAGAGATTGTGGGTGTTCTTAGCAGCTCGGTGCGGCGTCCAGAGGCCTCGCAGCGTCTGCGAGAAATCATGATCGTAGCCGCTCAGGGGATCGGTGCTGAGTTGATCGCTCGGCAATGGGAGAGTATGCTGCAGCATGCGAACCATGTGCAGCATGCGCAGTTTTCCCCGGAAAATTTGGAAAATCTTCGTCAGGATCTTCTCCAGCTGTATAGCGCCTGGCGCATGCATATCGAGCTCGCTGCCCTTCATCTCAGTCGATCGACTCAGGATCAAAGGCCCGAAAGTGGACTTCGACTTTTGGAAGCAGCATCTCGGGCCATCGAACGATTTCGCGAACAATCCATGCTCTGTCTGAGGCTGACGTCCCCAGACCCAGGTCTTTGCGATCGGTTTCAGGTCCGTTCGGTTCTGGACCTTATGACCGAACTTTTGGCCACAGAAGCGCGCATGCGCAGGGTTACTGTCTTAATGTCAGGACCACAGGATGCCTGGATTACCGCCAATCAGAGGCGACTGGAAAAGTATGTGCTTCGGCTTTTTTTAGAGGGATTGAATGCGGCGGAGGGAGACGTTCTGAAAGTGGACGTGTTTCCTCACTCGGCCGCGCGACCCCTTGAAATTCGCTTCACGTCCCGTCCTGATTCAAAGGCTTATACGTCTCACACGGCCTTGCTCATTTCCGAGCAGGGTGCGATGACAATCGAGCCTTGCCGCTCAACATTGTGAAGGAGAAGGGGATTTGGAGTCAGCGCCCAGGAAAGGCACCGTCCTGATAGTCGATGATGATGACCTCCTGCGCGAGGCCTTTGTATCCATCCTTGAATTCGACGGCTGGCGGACCATGGAAGCCCGGAACGGGAAAGAGGCTTTGAATATTATGCGTCAGTCCCCTCTTGATGTGATGATCCTGGATCAAAGAATGCCGGAGATGACCGGCAAGGAAGTCTATCAGTACATGCTGCAGCATAAGTTGAACATTCCCGTGATCCTGATCACAGCGGCTGCGGATATAGTCGAACTCGTCCTGGAACTCGGCATCACCTACTATCTGCCTAAGCCCGTGGGGATGAAGGCGCTTTTGGATACTGTGCAGCGTGCCTCCGAAGGCGGGTGCTAAGGTCTTTTCATGGGCAGACGTCTTCTGACTTTTTGATAGAGGACCTCGGACTCAGTGACCTTGAACAGAACGGTCAAACCCAGATAGATCGTTCCAAAGGTCGCAACGGCGAAGCCGCCGCTGATCCAGACCGGGATCAGCGTCAGGGGCTCTGTAAAATAAAAGACGATATAGCCGGCGAAACCGCCGACGATAGCACTCAGCATCAGACTGCCCAGATATTTGGGCGGAAGATTTTCAAAACTGATGTCGCGACTCAGAGCCCTTCGCAAAAGAAAGTATTCCGTAAGTCCGGCGAAGCTGGACGCCATGGCAATGCCGGCCGTGGCCCAGTTGGGCGGAATGGGCAGGATGCGCGGCAGATAAAGACTGAAAAGAGCCGCCAGCACAATGCTGACGCTTACCCGTATCACCGAGTATTTGAAAGGCGTACGGGTGTTTTTCAAAGCATAGAAGGCGGTGGTCAAAAGTCTGCCCTGGGTGGATGCCATCAGCCCCAGAGCCGAAGCCGCAAGAATCAGCCACACATTGCGCGCATCATCGGCCGTGAATTTCCCGGTTTGAAAGAGTATGGCGGCGAGGACATGCCCGATCATCAGAAAGGCAATGGACGAGGGCACGATGAAATACGCGAGCTGCCGCATGCCTTGGGTCAGATTCCGGCCGATTTCCGCCCGCTGCTCGGCCACCGACATGTCCACGAGTTTGGAGGCGGCGATGGAGCTGCCGAATAAACTCGAAGGCAGGGTCGCAAGCAGCTGCGCATAGCCGATGTTCGCGACGGCCCCGGTCTGCAGGTAGCTGGCAATCAAGGATTCAAAGTAAGCGCTGATCTGCACGACGCCCCGGGAAAACAGCGAAGGAATAAAGCGGGTGAACACAGTCCGAACGTGCTCGGAACGCCAGTTCAGGCTTAATTTCATCCCATCCAGATGCGGCCACAGCGGAAAGATTTGGACGGCGAGCTGCAGGAAACTGCCGGCCACGGCACCCCAGGCCAGATGCTCAGCAAAAATATAGGCGTTCGGATTCTGCCAGAAAAAAGCCGTGGCAATGATCGCCCCGCTCCACAAAACCGGGGCCGCATAGGGCACGAAGAATTTACGATGGCTGTTCAAGACCCCAAGGCAAAATGCGGAGAGAACCAAAAGTCCGATGCCCGGAAAAAGAATCCGCACAAGGCTGATGGCCACCTCGCGCTTTTCCCCATCAAAACCCGGGATAATCAGATCGACCAGCTGCGGCGTGAAAAGAAAACCAAGCAGCACGAGGACAGATGTCAAAAGCGCGAGCATGGTTCCAATGATGCCAGCGACGCGAGCCGCTTCCTTGGGATCTTTTTCATGAAGGTTGGCGTAAACTGGAATGAAGGAGGCGGACATGGCCCCTTCACCGAAAAGATTCTGCAGAAGATTGGGGATGCGAAGTGCAGCGCGGAAGACATCGGCGGCATCGGTGGTTCCCAGATAATGCGCGACGACCCGCTCCCTTAGGAAACCGATCAATCGCGACAGCAAAATACCCGCACCGACAATCAGGGCCCCGCTGCGCGAAGCCTTCGCTTTCTTTGTCATCGTACCCCTTCCGTCAAGACCCAGGTTTGCAGTTTATCACTGCGCTGGATACGAGGCGAAGGAATTCAACCACTCCTGGACGCGGGCTTCCGGGTTCTCATGGGCCAGGACATCGGTAATAACAGAAAGGCCCGAGGCTCCGTAGCCGAGGAGCGTCGGCGCATGCTCCAGCTTCAGCCCACCAATCGCCACAAGGGGAATGTCGCCGCAAAGCTCCTTCCACTCCTGGACCCGCTCCATCCCCTGGGGACCAAAGGCCATGGATTTGCATGTCGTGTGAAAGATCGGACCCAGCGCGATATAAGAGGGCTGCAGGGCCACGGCGCGTGCCGCCTCTTCATAGGAATGCGTGCTGACGCCCAGGCGCAGGCCGCTTTTTTGCAGCGTACGAATCTCCCGCGGCGTAAGACGATCCAGATCCTCCTGACCCAGATGCACACCAAAAGCATGACATTCGATGGCAAGCTGCCAGTAGTCATTGATGAAGAGCTGCACGCCACGGTCGCGGCAATACGCGACCGCTTCACGAACAGAGGTCAGCACCTGATCCGCCGGGACATCCTTCATGCGCAGCTGAATGCTCGGAACACCGGCATCGACAAGGCGCTTGAGCCAGATAAGATCAGGCACGATCGGATAAAAACCGATCTTCGATACGGGGGCGAAAGCCTGCGGCAGACCGTCTGCGGAATGATAACTGAGTCCTGATGAACGGAAAGGTTTCTGCTCATACTGAAGGTACGGCGCGTCCTGAGCCGAACTCCGGGCCAGCATGGTCTGCAGAAAACCATGAGCTGTGATCACAGCTTCACGCAGGGAAAGACCCTTGCTCAGCTGCGCGCTGATTGCTGCGGCCAGGGTGCAGCCGGTCCCGCGATAATCGCGACTCACGCGCTTTCCCACCAACCAGAAGGGACGCTCGCCATCATCGAAGTAATCGGCTGGTTCCCGCGCTTTGCTGTGCCCGCCTTTAATCAAAACGGCCTTCAATCCCCAGGATCGTAAGTCCTGAGCGGCCCGCACAACGGTTTCCGGATCATCCACGCGGTATCCGAGGAGCTGCTCGGTTTCTGGAATATTCGGCGTCAGGAGAGTCAGACGCAAAAAAAGCAGTTCGCGCCAGGCGGCGACCAGGGTGTCGCGGGAAAAATTATGCCCGGAACTGGATGCCAGGACGGGATCCGCGATCACCGGCACGTCCGGTATTTCCGCCAAGGCTTCCCGCAGAAAGACCAGAAGTTCGCGATGATTCAAAAGACCAAGTTTAATGGCAGCCGGTTTTTCCTGCTCCCGCAGTGTTTGCCATTGCGCTTTAAGCCAGGGCTTGGGCACGGGTTCGCTCAGGCTGACGCGACGATCGGATTGCGCCGTGAAGCTGCCGATCAAAGTCCGCGTCATCACTCCCAGAGTTCGCGCGGTCAGAAGATCCGCCTGCACGCCCGCGACGGCATTCGGATCATGCCCGCCCAGAGTCCATATCGTTTTCATATCAGTGAGCCCCTTCCTGATGCCAGAAAGGAAGTCCAACCGTCGGCGACGAGGCATGGGCCCGCGACGAGGGCTGCATCATGCCCGATTCATAACCCAGGCGTCCGGCCTCGACCGCAGCACCGAAGGCTTGAGCCATCTTAATGGGATCATGCGCAAGGGCCACAGCGGTATTCACCAGGACGGCATCATAACCCATTTCCAGAGCCTGCGCGGCATGAGAAGGACGACCGATTCCTGCGTCCACTACCAAAGTCGCTTCCGGTAAGCGCTCTCTGAGAGTGCGAAGGGCCTCGATATTTCTAAGGCCTTGTCCCGTTCCAATCGGTGAACCCCAGGGCATGATAATGCGGCAACCGACCGACAGCAGTTTCTCTGCGACCACAAGGTCATCGGTCGTATAGGGGAAGACTTCAAAGCCTTCGTTGCACAGGATGCGCGCCGCTTCCACAGTTCCGAAAGGATCGGGCTGCAGCGTATCATCATTGCCGATGACTTCGAGCTTGATCCAGTTCGTCTGAAAAAGTTCCCGCGACATATGCGCGGTAAGGATGGCTTCGCGCACCGAAAGGCAGCCGGCCGTATTCGGCAGGATATGACTGCCGGTTTGACGAAGATAATCCCAGAAGCGATTGCCGGTGTTTTCCTGGGCTGATTCGCGGCGCAGGGAGACCGTCACGACATTGGTGCCGGACGCTTTGATGGACTGCTGCAGAATATCAGGACTCGGATAACGGGCGGTGCCTAAAAAAAGGCGACTTTGAATGCTTCGATCAGCCAGGGTCCACATGATGCATCATCCTCCCGCCATCGGTGCCAGGATTTCGACTTCATCCTGGTCCTTGACGAGTTTGTCCTGAAATTGTTGTTTGGGTATGCACTGCTGATTCAGGGCGACCGCTACGAAACGATTGCGGTAGCCGAGTTCCTCGAGCAGCGTTTCAATGCTTGTCGGTCCATTGAGCTGGCGAAATTGTCCATTGATGCGAACTTGCATAGGAGGTCCCTCAATGAAATTGCAGAAGCTGGGGATGCGGCAGCGGTTTATCTTCCAAATAAAGTCGCAGGCAGCGCGCCAGGCTCGGAGCCACCAAAAATCCATGACGGAAGAGTCCGTTGATGGAAATGCGGCCCGGCTGACAGAACATGCGCGGCTCGTTGTGCGGCAGTGCCGGACGCAGCCCGCTATAGGTATTGAGTATCGTCGCTTCACCAAAACCCTTGTGAATGGAATAGGCGGCCGATAAGAGTTCAAGCGCCGAACGCACCGTGATGGGCGCGTCGCTCGTCGATTCAATCATGGTCGCGCCTATGTAATAACGATGATCCGCGCGCGGCACGATGTAAATACCGTAACGCGGATGCATCAGCTTCACCGGGCGCTCGAAACGAACCGCGGGCGCTTCCACCAAAAAGGCTTCGCCGCGCACGCCGCGCAGGTCAGGCAAGGCCTTCTGCGCGCCGATGCCCCGGCAGTCGATCACAAGGTCATAGATGGTGCTGCCCTTGCTGGTTTCGATGATGTGTGGCATCAGCTGCTCGACATGCTCACCGAAGAGGATGCGGCAGTCGCCACGCTGCAGATAACGCAAAAGCGCCGGCATCAGTTCCGTGTTATCGAGATGGGCTTCGAGCGGCAGATAGAGGCCTTTTTCAAAAGTCTCACCCAGCTCGGGCTCGATATCGCCGACCCGAACCCACTGATAGTATTCCTTCGGAACTTTTTGAATGATGCGCTGCGTGACCTGATCAAACAGCGGCCGATCGCGCATATGCGAGAGGATGAGGCTGCCATTTCTTTGGAAATGAACCTTCTCCCCGATATCGGCCATGATCTGAGGCCAGAATTCCAAGGCTTCCATACCCATCGCATGGGTCATGGGATCCGAGCTTTCCAATTCCGTAAAAGGGACCAGCATGCCGGCAGCGGCAAAACTGGTGGAACGGTGGTAATCCGCTTCCGTCCTTTTTTCAAATATATGGACTTTCCACCCGAGGTCCAGCAGCTCGCGAGCTGCCAGAAGTCCCATAATTCCTGCGCCGGCTATGGCTGCCTGTTTAGTCATGCCTCACCTGTGCCTCCAGCTGATTTTTTTTCAATATCCTGGCTGATACGCATCGAGCAGAAGGAGGGTCCGCACATCGAACAGAAGTGGGCGGATTTGTAACGCTCCTTCGGCAATGTTTCATCATGATACTTGCGAGCGGTTTCCGGATCCAGCGAGAGATTAAATTGATCTTCCCAACGGAATGCGAAACGGGCGCGCGACAAAGCGTCATCACGAAGACGTGCGGCCGGATGTCCTTTGGCCAGGTCTGCGGCATGCGCCGCAATTTTATAAGCAATCAAACCCTGTTTGACGTCTTCACGATTGGGAAGGCCCAAATGTTCCTTGGGTGTTACGTAACAGAGCATCGCGGTTCCAAACCAGCCGATCATGGCCGCGCCGATTCCGCTGGTGATGTGGTCATAACCCGGAGCGATATCGGTGGTCAGGGGCCCGAGGGTATAGAACGGAGCCTCGTGGCAGATTTCCAGCTGCTTATCCATGTTCTCTTTGATCATGTGCATCGGCACATGGCCGGGGCCTTCGATCATGACCTGCACGTCGTGTTCCCAGGCGCGCAGGGTGAGTTCGCCGAGAGTCTTCAGCTCGCCGAACTGGGCCGCGTCATTGGCATCGGCGATGGAACCGGGACGCAGACCGTCACCGAGCGAGAAGGAGATATCATAGGCCTTCATGATCTCGCAGATTTCATCGAAGTGGGTGTAAAGGAAGTTTTCCTTGTTATGATAGGTACACCACTGGGCCATGATCGAGCCACCGCGCGAGACGATGCCCGTCACGCGATTTTTCGTGTAGGGAATGTATTCGCGCAGAACGCCCGCGTGAATCGTGAAGTAGTCCACGCCCTGCTCGGCCTGTTCGATGAGGGTTTGCTTATAGACTTCCCAGGTGAAGTCCTCGATGCGGCCGTTCACTTTTTCGAAGGCCTGGTACAAGGGGACCGTTCCGATCGGAACCGGCGAATTGCGCAGAATCCATTCGCGGGTTTCGTGAATGCTTTTGCCGGTGGAAAGGTCCATCACGGTATCGGCGCCCCAACGGGTCGACCAGACGAGTTTTTCCACTTCCTCTTCGATGCCGGAGCTCAAAGCCGAGTTGCCGATGTTGGCGTTCACTTTCACGAGGAAGTTACGGCCGATGATCATCGGTTCCAATTCAGGATGGTTGATGTTGCAGGGAATGATGGCGCGACCGGCGGCCACTTCACTGCGCACGAATTCGGGTGTGATATAATCGGGCATGCGGGCCCCGAAGTTATTCCCGCGCAGACGTTCGGCGCGTTCCCGCGCGACGGGATCGAGATCTTCCAGACGCTGACGTTCCAAGGCGCGCTGCTGATTTTCACGAATCGCGATGTATTCCATTTCGGGCGTGATGATGCCGCGCCGCGCGTAATACATCTGCGTGACGTTTTTCCCGGAACGGGCCCGGCGAGGTTTATGCTGGGCCAGGGGCAATTCGTTTTGAATCTGCGATTTGATCAGCGTGCTGTGCGCATGACCCGGACTCAGCTCCGTGTCTTCGCGCGCTTCAATCCACGATTCGCGCAGACGCGGCAGACCGTGTTTCACATCGATCTGAGCGTTGGTGTCCGTGTAGGGTCCCGAGCTGTCGTAAAGATGAAGGGACACAGCTTCGCCCGCGGCATTTTTTTCGTTCAGATGCACGCGTTTCATGGGAACCCGCAGGAACGAGTGAATTTCGCCCGGGATATAGACTTTTTCGAAAACGGGGGTTTGGGTGCCAGCCATGAAAACGATCTCCTTGAGGGCAAACGTTGGTAACGCGATTTTTAAACGTCCAGGTGTGCAAAGAAGGAGAGGGCCGGCGGCCGGATCGCTCTTCCTACGCTGGTGTTATCCAGTTCAGGTTCTAGAGTTGGAAGCATCCTTCGATCTTCCTCTCAGCCTTGCGGCACCCCTGGCGAATCCCCCCATGGTTACCATAGTCTTCCAAAAAAAAACAGGAAAAGACCTACTCAATGCCCAAACGGCATGTAATATGACGTGAAGGCGGAAACCCAAGACATATAATAGGGCCTGAGGCTGAAACTCCACTGACAAGCAAGGCGGCTTGACCATGAACCACTTCCAATTGGCGCGATTTTCCTGGATCCTTCTGCTGCTGCTGGGTTGCGCAGGACATTCGGAGCTGGACGAATCCGTCCGCACCGAGGCGGAACGTTTGAAACTTCCCGAACTGAGTCAGGAGCCCCTGGCACCGGGAGTCTCCTTGACCGCCGACTACTTCCGGCAATCCTACCCACATCTCAGCGCAGAACAATTCCAACAGAAATGGAAAAACGCCCAGAAAAGCGGACTTTTCTTCATGCGTTCCTTCGTTAATACCTGGTATGACGAACTCGACCGCCTCAGCAGCACAGGACCGATCGGGCCGTGTTTTGGGGATCCGCATCCTGAAAATTTTGGCTATCTCCTATTCGGAGACGGCGGCAAGCAAAGAGACGGCGGCAGGCAAGTAGACAGCAGCAGGCAAGTAGACAGCAGCAGGCAAGTAGACAGCAGCA